>NZ_JAEUFG010000011.1 GCF_018588585.1 Bacillus sp. SM2101 | reverse complement strand
ATGAGTCCGGTTCAATACCGAATGCATGCCTTAGAAGCTGCCTAAATATATATGTCTAACTTTATGGGTTCAGTTCATCTTATCAGGATACGAAGGGTGGTCTATTTTTTATCGTTTTTATTAAAAGACAGTATCGAAATGACAAGCCCAGCAAACGCCACGGCAAACATCAATGATTGAAATACTGTCATATGCCTCACCCCCTCTCATGGGGAATGAAGCCGACCACCCTTAGAAATTCGCTATTGTATTCCAATTATACCATAGTTGCCCATATTGACTCAGGCAAACAAAAAAGGACTGACTGCAGCCCTTTAATAACCTCAATAATCATTGTGTTTACAAATGACATTTTTATAATGTAGACAGTTGTCAGTTGCACATTTAAGTAGTCAGGCATTCGCTAATTAATAACATCTTAATACTCGAAGGGAAGGAAAATCTATGTCTGACTGTCAGTGCAAAGGGAAAGAAAACAATGAAATATTTTGTAATTGTCAATTTGAAGAATTTACATTAAATGATGGTATGGAAGGGTCAGTATTTGTCCCTATAATATTAACAACAGATACAATAAGTGTGACAGAAAAGGATTGGGTTGCAAAGATTGATACTATGGTAGACTTACAAGCAAATGTTAATGGACCAGAGGCTTTTGGCGTTCTGTATGTAGTCGAACGCATAACAGGTGGGAATGCTATTACACTATGTAGTTACCCTGTGTCAGATGAAAGACAGGACATTTTCACATTAACCCCAAGCTATACAATATGTGATACACCACCTATAGGTTGTCATACGTATCGATTATCTATTTTAGACAATAAATGTGAACCAGCATTTTTAATTCTTACAAGTACGTGTCGATGTATCAATGTCTCTACATTTCAAAACGGTAAATAAGAAATTAAAAGCATAGCCCTACTCTATTCAATAAAGAGTTGGGCAGTTTTCATGTCATAATGCCAGTGTAATACATTTTATGTTCTCCTGTGTTGTTGGTGCCATCAATGAGACAAAAAGTTGTTCAACACAATTTCTATTTAGTTTAGTAATAAAGGTGGAACCTATAAATCAAATTCCACCTCAAAGTTATTTAATCTATTCTGGAAAGCATCTCTCAACTTCATGATGACAATCAGGTGTAAATACTCCGTCATTATTCACCGCAGCTGAAACTCCATTAGCAGAAAATAAAAGACCTAGCGTTACTACAAGCGCGAAAATCTTACGCATTTATTTTCCTCCTTTGTACATTATTATTGTTTTCACACATTTATCGTAAGGATATTTCCAAAATTAAACAAGTGGCTTAAGTCATTTATAATGGTGGCTAAAGTAATAAATTATTATGTTTACTAAGTAAACACACTGATATATAAGGTTTATGTATACAAATAAATTGTGGTATTTTTAATTCCAAACAAAAAGGAGTATTTTTCAGTCCTTAGCAACCTCTTTTTACATTGTGTTACGTAAAAATTGATTAATTTGACCTATCACATTAATACAAGATAAATTAAATATATTACATACCATAAAGTACACCCTTTATTATCACTCTCCCCTCCCTGATGTCTCCTCCATTCATGAACGATCAGGGAGGGTTTACATACCTTTTTATAGGTCAAGATTCACTTTTTCTGGTTATACATAAGATAAAATGTCTGAATCACCTTTAAACTCCACTCCTAACTAATGGCGGAGTTTTTTATATGATAATAGATAAAAGGCGACACCCTTAATAAGGTCTCACCTCTTAACTATTTTATATTATTAACAGGTTGGTATTTACCCTTTTATTTCACTGTAAACCTCACTGATCTGTAGGCTGAGTTCCAAAGATTTCAACCCACCATTTTTCTGCTTCTACTAACCAATTTGGGTCGTAAGGTAGATCTCTCGATTCTTCCATGAGTTTTATGGAGGCATTAAAATCTAAAACTTCAGCTTTAATTTCATCCATTGTTTTATTATCTACTTCTAGGCCATAATACATTGCCTTCGACACATAGTTTATAGGTGTTACGAGCTTCTTTAAATCACTTTCATCGTACAATTGCCCAAATGTTTTCCCTTCAGTATCAATATCCTTACTTTCAATTTCATTATATAGCATCACCCATGGATCCATACGAATGATAGAAGCTTCTTTTTTCTTAAGCTCTTGAACACCTTCAGCTGATACATCAGTATGCTCATTTTCAAATAACTGGTTTAAAATTTCTTCAGATGAATATATTTCGAAAACTCCATTATCCACTACAATGTATTCCCCAGTGAAACTTGTTAATTTTGTCGTCCCATCTTCATTATAATCAATACTAAAACCACCATAAAACTCACCAAAATTAAAATCTTCATATTGAATATTTCTGAAATCTTCATATGTTTTCGCTTTTACGATCGAATCTTGCGATACTTCAATAGATGTTTGTTTTGTGTTGTAGTTTGAAGCAAACACATCAGAATTAAGCGCTGTGACTCCTCCTCCTAGTAATAATGCTGATAATGACGCAGCTACAATATATTTCTTTGTATTCTTCATTTAAAAAACATCCTTTCTTTGGTCTGATATTTCATCTAAATGTTTGATACAACTTAAATATACTTATCTAAGATGACTTTCCAGTGACTATAAAATGACAATTTAGTCACTTAAGCTTATATTTTAGATATTATTAGTTTTTTACTAGTGTTACTAGAAATGCCCTCAGACAAAATTATCTTTTCATTCACGTGCATGTGTATTTTCGATGCAAAATAAAAAATCCCCTACTCCGAAGAGTAGAGGCTATGTGAGGTTATGCAATTATGCAAATGCCATGTATTTAAAATTTTGTACTCCTTAATATTTTGGTGTGGGTAGGGAGTGAGGAAATAATTTGTGCTGTTTTGTTAATATTTGTTAAATTCTTGTTGTTAATGTGTTAATTCACGATAAAATTGTTATTTTATTGTAAATGACCGTTTCCTACTCAATATATTTATTCTCTGCTAAAGGTTTATGGATGTAACTTAAATGAGAAGACCCTATTTCATATAATAGTTGCATTTTATCCTTAATTAAATACATAATTCACAACTGCTATAATGGGATATTTTTACAAATATAATAAAAAGGAGGCTTTAAATGGCTAAATTCCGAAAACGAGGAAATACATGGCAATTTTGAATTAGATATACTGATCCCATCACCAAGAAAAAAAATGAATTATCTAAAAGTGGGTTTAAAACAAAAAAAGAGGCTCAAATAGCTGCAAACGAAGTTGAAAAAAAGGTTCTCAATGGAATTGAGGTGGATAATACTCCAATTGCTTTGAAAAACTATCTCCATGAATGGTTAGTCGAATATAAGAAAGATAATGTAAGAAAGAACACTTATATTCTACATGAAAGAAATGTAAAAACAAAGATTATACCATACTTTAAAGAAGTAAATTTAAAAGATATCACACCTTTAAAATACCAAAAATTTCTTAATTATTTAGATGACCAGGGTTATAGTAAGAGGACAATTGAAATTATACACACTACAATGTTTAATGCTATGAAAACGGCTGTACACCCATTAAGAAAAATTGACAATAATCCATGTGAAGGTGCGACCATCCCAAAAAGTAAAACTAAAAAGAAGTCAGATTTACAATACATCGAATCAGAAAACATCTCACATTTTCTAAAAGTAGCTAGAAAAGATAGCCATATTTACTATATGTTTTTCAAAACACTAATAGAAACAGGTATGAGGAAAGGTGAAGCTGCCGCTCTCCAAATAAAGGATATTGACCTAAAAGAAGGCTATATCTATGTAAACAAATCTCTAGATTTTCAGGCCATCGGAGAAACTAAAACATATGAATCGGAAAGAAGAATAAAAATAAATGGGTCTCTAGTTAAGGAATTATCAAATTATCTGAAGGTTCTCAATGAGAACAAAATTGTCTTTAATGAAGAGTCTAAACATGAATTAGATTTAGTATTCTGTCGTGAAGATGGAAATTTTCTACCTAAGTCTACTCTCTTTAATGCATTTTCGAGAATTCTAAAAAAAGCCGGATGAGTAAAAATGCCAATCCATGGACTAAGACATACTCATGCAGTTTTATTACTGGAATCAGGCGCAACTATGAAATTCGTTCAAGAAAGATTAGGTCACAAAAGTATTACAATTACCTCGGATGTTTACTCTCATATTTCATCTAAGCTTGAAAATACTTCGGTGGACAAGTATGAAAAATATATGAATGATTTATTGGGGTGAATTTTTTTTGGAGTTTTTGTGGGTCAAAAGTGGGTCAAGCACTGGAATTTTAAATCCCAGCTTTGCTTGACCCACCAAAGTAACTGCTATAAACGTTGTTAAATCAACATTTTAATTTTAGTATAAAGTCATGTATTGGTCACGTTCCCAAGGGTGAACTTGCGTACGGAACATATCCCATTCAATTTCTTTAGCTTCTACAAAGTGCTCGAATAAATGTTTACCCATTGCACCTGTCATAACTTCATCAGACTTTAAGTTTTCTAATGCATGTTCTAGTGTTGCAGGTAAGTCTACGATACCAGCTTCTAAACGCTCAGCTTTGTTCATTACATAGATGTTTCTGTCAACTGGTGCAGGAGCTGTAAGTTTGTTTTTGATACCATCTAATCCAGCTGCAAGTAATACTGACATTGCAAGGTATGGGTTTGCACTTGGGTCAACGCTTCGCACTTCAACACGTGTGCTCATACCTCTAGATGCAGGAATACGGATTAATGGGCTACGGTTACGAGCTGACCAAGCGACATATACAGGAGCTTCATAACCAGGTACTAAACGTTTATATGAGTTGATTGTTGGATTTGTAACAGCTGTAAAGTTTGGTGCATGTTTTATCACACCAGCGATAAATTGACGAGCTGTTTCACTAAGCTCTAAGTCGCCAGTAGGGTCAAAGAATGAGTTTTCACCATTAGCAAATAATGAAAGGTTTGCATGCATTCCAGATCCGTTTACGCCGTAAAGTGGTTTTGGCATGAATGTTGCGTGTAAACCGTGCTTTCTAGCGATCGTTTTTACAACAAGCTTGAACGTTTGAATATCATCAGCTGCTTTTAACGCACCAGCATATTTAAAGTCGATTTCATGTTGCCCTGGCGCTACTTCATGGTGAGATGCTTCAATATCAAAGCCCATTTCTTCTAATTCTAAAACGATGTCACGGCGGCAATTTTCACCTAAATCAGTCGGTGCTAAGTCAAAGTATCCACCTTTATCATTTAATTCAAGAGTTGGTTCGCCCTTTTCATCAACTTTAAATAAGAAAAACTCTGGTTCCGCTCCTAAATTAAAGTCAGTAAATCCTAGCTCTTCCATTTCTTTAAGTACACGCTTTAAGTTATTACGTGGATCTCCTTCAAAAGGAGTACCATCAGGATTGTAAATATCACAAATTAGACGTGCAACTTTACCTTTTTCAGATGTCCAAGGGAATACAACCCAAGTATCTAAGTCAGGATATAAATACATATCTGATTCTTCTATACGTACGAAGCCTTCGATTGAAGATCCATCAAACATCATTTTATTATCAAGTGCTTTTTCTAACTGACTAGTAGGGATTTCAACATTTTTGATCGTTCCTAATAAATCAGTAAATTGTAGTCTTATATATCTAACGTTTTCCTCCTCAGTCATCTTAACAATGTCTTCTCGTGTGTACTTTGCCATAAAAAAAGCTCCTCCCTTGATTTTAAAAAATTTATTTAAATAAAAATTGGTGAAGTGCATCCATTCAAGAATATATTTCACCTATATTTTACTTATTTCTAACGGTTGCATGCACATTTTAATTAATGGAAAAATCGGGACATATCTCCTTGTCTCAGAGTTGTACGATTGTATTTTCCAGCATTCATCAGTTCAGCTTTTAGTAGCTTGCGCAGTTCATCTTCAGATAGTTCTTGTTTGTTCGCTTTAACTACTTCATTTTCTTGTACAGGTTTTGCATCTTGATTGCCTGCAAATAATTTCTTAATCCCTGCCATATTGACACCTTGATCTATTAGATTTTTAATTTCTAATAGCTTGTCAACATCATTAAAAGAAAATAATCGTCGATTCCCTTCGGTTCTTGCCGGAGATACTAATCCATGCTCTTCGTAATATCGAATTTGCCTAGCTGTTAATTCGGTTAACTGCATCACAATTCCGATAGGAAAAAGTGGCATGGACCTTCTGATTTCATCAGCCATAATGATACCTCCATCATTTATTACTATATTCAGTATATTCCATGTTATGTTTTTTGTCAACACTATGTCATAAAATCTAACACAATAAATTACATCAATTTTCTTTTCGTTCATTCTGTTCTTATTTAGCCTATTTTGAGGAGATTTTTTTCAATCAAATGATTGATTGCCGAACAAACCGCTATCTTGACGTGAGCATATGTTAGCCCCCCTTGTACGTATGCTACGTATGGTGGCCTCAAAGGCCCATCCGCTGATAGTTCAATACTAGACCCTTGTATAAAGGTACCAGCCGCCATGATCACATCATCTTCATAACCAGGCATATAGCTAGGGTACGGAGTAACATAAGAATTGACTGGGGAACAATATTGGATTGCCTGACAAAATGCAATCATCATTTCTTTATTATCAAATTGGACTGATTGAATAAGGTCTGTTCGATGACTGTTCCAGCTAGGATGTGTGTTCATGCCGATTTCGGATAAGAAAGCTGATGTAAAAACAGCACCTTTCAAAGCTTGACCAACAATGTGTGGAGCGAGAAAGAATCCCTGATACATTTCTTGCAAACTATGTAACGATGCTCCTGCTTCACTACCTATTCCAGGAGAAGTCATTCGATAGGAGCATGCATCAACAAGAGTTTTCTTCCCTACGATATAACCACCCGTTTTAGCAAAACCACCACCAGGATTTTTTATTAACGATCCAGCAATTAAGTCTGCACCTACATGACAAGGCTCCAATGGTTCTACAAATTCACCATAACAATTATCAACAAAAACGACGATTTCTTCATTAATCGATTTTACAAATTGAACCATTTCTTGAATCTCACTTATCGAAAACGAGGGTCTATTTGCATATCCTTTAGATCTTTGAATACCAATCATTTTAGTTTTTTCATTTATCGCTTCTTTTACTTTGTTATAATCAATTTTGCCATCTGTAGCTAACGGTATACTGTTATACCCAATATGATACTCTTTAAAAGAGCCTACGCCTGAACCTCTAATTCCTACTATCTCCTCTAAAGTATCATATGGCTTCCCAGTTATATACAAAAGCTCATCAAATGGCCTAAGCACACCAAATAATGCAATTGAAATGGCATGCGTTCCTGATATGATTTGTGGGCGAACTAATCCAGCTTCGCCTCCAAAAACTTGTGCATATACTTTCTCCAACGTATCTCTTCCAACATCATCATAACCATAACCTGTTGAGGGCGTGAAATGTGAATCACTTATTTTATGTCCACGAAAACTCTCAAGTACTCGATATTGATTCACTTCTATATTCCGATCGATTTGATGATGGATATTACGTATTTTGTCTTCTACTATATTTACTATGTCGGAGATTTGCTCTCCGTTACTTAAGTTATGAAACATGTTTCTTCCCTTTCTAAACTTGATATTTCTTTAGTTTACCGAATGCGATATGTGAAGATAATACATATCCTGTACATTCATAAACATCTTCTCTTTCATCATATTTTGTCTCTGTTACAATCGTATCCGTTTTGATGGATGACAGTAATTTCCCGTCTTGGCTTGGAATTTTCACGTGATATTTAACCATATTCTCTTTTATACGATTTTCGAGCCAAGCTTTCAGTTTAATAACATCATTGTCGTTATGTGCACTAATTGTGACAACTTCTGTATTTGATGAGGGTACAAAATCTGGATGAATACTGTCACGCTTATTATAAACGGTTATGACTGGAATATTTTCGAAGCCTAACTCTTCTATTAACTGATATACAGTTTGTTCATGATTAAAATAATCTGGATTGGAACAATCAACTACATGTATAAGTACATCAGCATCTTTGACCTCTTCTAATGTAGATCTAAATGCAGCTACTAATGTGGTAGGAAGATCTTGTATAAATCCTACGGTATCCGTGAGCAGTACATTCATCCCAGATGGTATCGACATCTTTCTCGTCATAGGATCTAATGTAGCAAACAACTCATTTTCTTCATAAGCACCAGCTGCTGTTAAACGATTAAAAAGCGTTGATTTTCCAGCATTCGTATATCCTACTAAAGATAATTGAAATGCATTGTTTTTCTTTCTCCGTTCACGATACCTCACTCGATGCTGAACGATCGACGATAATTGTTGCTTAATTTCAACGACTCGACGATGGATGTGTCTTCTATCCGTTTCGAGCTTCGTTTCACCTGGACCTCTTGTACCAATTCCTCCCCCGAGCCTAGATAAAGAAATACCTTGCCCAGCTAGTCTAGGTAATAAATATTGTAATTGTGCAAGTTCAACTTGGAGCTTCCCTTCACGTGATCTAGCCCTCATTGCAAAAATATCTAAAATTAGTTGAGTTCTATCAATTACCCTCGCCTGAAATAACTTTGTTAAATTTCTAATTTGGCTAGGTGTCAGCTCATCATTAAAAATGATAATCTGTGGTTCCATTTCACTTTCCAAATTTACAATTTCTTCTACTTTCCCTTTACCTATGTATGTAGCAGGGTGAACTTTCTCTCTTTTCTGTGTAACGACAACTTCCACAGTCCCATTCGCCGTTTTTGTTAAAGATGCAAGTTCCTCCATCGAAAACATAAATCTTTCATCATTTAAATTGGGCAATTGACATCCAACTAAAATTGCTGTTTCAGCGGTTTTATTTGTAGTTATATTCAAACTCCATGTACCTTCCCTTTTATAATAATTAACACTCTTTTTTATCATATCAAAACTAGAGACTTTTCACGAACATATTTGAAATGAGTTAATATATGTTTGTTTTCGCATGTAATATGGAATATCAATAGAAAAAATAAGACTTTAGTATTAGTAATGCGTGACTATTTCCTTGTAGATTTTGGTATTAATAATTTGTTATTATAAAATTCAGAATATATAGTATATATATTCAATCTTGCTCTATTATTTTTATTCACCCGTAAAAATATTAGACGAGCTTTCGGTTAAATAATTCTAGGCTCTTTTCGTATACTTGTTTACTATTTAACTAAATTTGACAGTTACATAATGATCATACCGTATACTAACTGTCTAAAGAAGACAAAAAATCTAGACTAACCGAATGCGTGCTTCTGTTTTAGTATGAAAGACAACAACTTGATACGAACACAGCCTAATAAAAATAACAGAGAGGAGATATAACAGTCATGGCAATCAAATGGATTGTAGCAGCAATCATTGGTCTTATTATCGTTTGGAAAGTAGGAAAAACTATTCTGGAGGGAGTTAGAGAAGGCATAAAGGAAGGTGTAGAAGAAGCCAAAGAAGAGTTAATACATGAAGAAGACGAACATGAAAAGACATATGAGGCATTGTGGAGTCAAGCATACCAAAAATCTGATGAAGAAAGATTTGGAATCGCCTTAAAGGCAATGTTTGTAGAAATTTATATGCATGGTCCAATTTTACAATTAGATTGGAATGAAGATAATTCAGTATATTTGTTTACAGAAGTCTTGCCTGAGGATAAACTAGAATTTCTTAAAAAGAAATTTAAAGATGAATGGGGAATCTATGATAGAGGAACATTGTTAAAACAAATTCACTGGCTTAAATATGAAGGGCACCGCTTTCAGTATGAAACAAAAACAAATAACATGCATATCGAGGCAGCTGCATTCGATTTTGCTCGTGAAGCTATGTTAGTATGTGATGGTGTCGCGTTCGGTTATATTACAGAAGATGAAGGCAAGGTGCTATTGAAAAAAATATCTTTCAAAGCAGCCAACATGTTTTCAGGCTGGAAAGAGTATGCAGAAAGTTTTATGACAGGTGCAACTTTTTGGATGCAACAAGTAAGCTTAAATAAAAAAATGGAGAAAAGATATCATAAAACGTTAAATTGGTTGCTAGAAAACCCTTTAAGTCCTTGGGTTAAAATTCCTTGGGAAACAGACAGCTTACTTTCTTCGCACCCTATAGATATAGATGCTAGGGACATAATTGAATACCATATTGAGACATACATAGGGGAGATCAAAAATCAATATGTAGAAGAAGTTACTGACACTGTTAGCATCGATATATATCATATAGGTGCCACTAAAGATAAACCATTCCATACTTTTATTACGATGGGAATGAGCGACCTACCTATAAATGAATTACCGGATGGTTGGAAATATAGTGAACTAATGATTTCGGTCCCAGCAAATTGGGAAGTGTCTGACGAAGGATTCACAAACGAGGATAATTACTTTCCACTCCGATTACTTAAACACCTTGCTAAATACCCTCACTTAAATAAAGATAAGGAGCCACTGTCTTTGTGGAGTATCAATCTTCAAGATCCGGCGGAGCCTTTTACAAACAATATAAAGATGACAGGATCTATATTACTTCCTCCTTTGTTGTTTGATAGAGAATTTTTTGAAGTTGATATAAATGTACAAAAGAAGGTCCATTTCTTTAATGTTCTTCCTTTGTATTCCGATGAAATAACCTATCTATTAGCAAGTGAAGAGAAATCATTGTTAATGCAGAACAATGAAATTCCTCATGTTTTCAACCCTACTAGAAAAAGTTTACTTACTGACCTTGAAAATATAAGCTTCAAACAAGAGGATCAACAGGATTCACAAAAAATTGGTTTTTATTAAGGCTCTTTCATTACCTTTTGTTCTTTTATTGTAATAGTTTAGAAACTATTTTTAAAAAATGATTGAATCTATCTTATGAGAAGAAAAGATGCCACGACCACTAGATGGATACGCGCTTATAACTTGGTACGCAAAAAACTCTCTATAGGAAGTAGCTTTCTTTCTGTTACTACCGTATTAAATTTGCATTTAATATGAATTCTATACAGATTTATAAATGTGTACTTTGTTAGATAAATAAAACCTTATTACATATTAATAAAAAATGAGGATGATGCGTAGTGCTAAAATAACGTATCACCCTCTATTTTTTATTAACCTAAAACAATTACAGTTATATATCACTAATTAATAAGTCCTCACTATTAATGGTCATTAGCTGTTTTCTATCGAGTTCTTCTTGAAATAACAACCTCATTGCTTGAACACGAACTGACTTTTCTATTACGTTTCTAACATAACGTCCATTACTAAAAGAAGCAGGATGTAATGAGTTTCTAATAGATAGTAAATGATTGCGTAATTTCCACTCAGCTTCTTGGTGAAATGTATAATCTCTTTCGGAGATCATTCTTGAAGCGATTTCCATCAATTGGTCAACAGTATAGTCTGGAAAATCTATAACTAATGGGAACCTAGAATATAGACCCGGATTGAGCGATAAAAAATGCTCCATTTCCTTTGAATACCCAGCTAGAATTAAAATAAATTCATTTTGTTTGTCTTCCATATGCTTGACTAATGTATCAATTGCTTCTTTACCAAAATCTTTTTCCCCACCTCGAGCAAGTGAGTAAGCCTCATCTATAAATAAGATTCCTCCCATAGCACGCTTAATAAGCTCGCGAGTTTTTTGTGCAGTATGCCCAATATATTCTCCTACTAAATCTGCCCTCTCAGCCTCAATCAGATGTCCTTTCGATAACACATTCATACGAACAAATAGTTTTCCTAATAATCTGGCAACAGTTGTTTTTCCCGTTCCAGGATTACCTTTGAACATCATATGCAGCACTTGTTTACCTGGTTTTAGCCCCTCTTCCTCACGTTTCTTGTTAATAAAAATCCATGCATATATTTCTTTAACAATCCGTTTGATTTCTTCCATTCCGACAAGAGAAAGGAGCTCATCTTCAATTTCTTTAAGTATATTATGTTGAGAAGGGAACGGCTTATTATATACATCAGTTTGTTGATGTCGTTTAACCTCAATTTTCTTTTGTTGATTATTAAGTATAATATTGATTTGACCATTATTTTTCATCGTCATAGGTTGATTCAAGCGATTTCACCTCACATTCATTACTAGTATACGTACGAAAAATAAAATTGTGACAAATGCCTATAACAAAACTCCATATGGAATCATATTAACTGTAATAGCAAAGGAAAGGTGGTATATTTTGTTTATAGCTTATTAACAAATTTCTGCAATTTTTTCTTAAATTCATTATCAACTATTAACCCGTCTAATTTGTCAAACTTAAATCTATAAAATAAAATGACATTAAGGTTTATTATGTTTTGTACAGGCAACATAGTAAATAGCAGTTTATTCCAGTTAGAACTAAGGATTTCAATAAGATAGTCTCGGTTACATCTGTAAGAACATTGGTGAAACATATAAAAGGATGGGTAAGAGTATCGATTTATTTTTACTACTTTAATTCAATCCACACCAGAACCTATAACAACTAACTTTTTAAGGCTAATATATCAAACAAAGTGTTAAATTATTTTTGACCCTCAGAGGATTTAGTCTCGAACAGGTTTTAGTACTTGTTGCCAGAGATCGCTCGAAAGCAACTGTCTCCATGGTTGCTTGTATGGGGGCGTGTTGTGAATACACAGATTGATATTATGATTGGTTCTAAGCTGACACCTGACAACGTACTCGTCACATACGCTTGGAGAGCCTATAAAACATATGCCAAAGAAAAAGGATTAGAACATTATAGAATTAAAGCTAATGATGGTATACACGTTATTAAAGGTCTATACCATATTCAATATGTAAATAGTCTCCATTCTCGTATGAAATAATGGATTGTCCGTTTTAAGGGTGTAGCTTCAAAGTATCTTGATTACTCCCTTACTTAGTTCTTATTTGTTGATAGTCGTAGTAACGAAAGTACAGAGCACAATAATAATGACTTTTTATTAACATCATTTGTATTTGAAATGACAGACACTTATGATAGTTTACGCTTGACAAAATTCAAGTCTCAACGAGTTGATTATCAGAACAAGCGTTCATTAGGATATGAAAAAAATTAATTGATACATACAATAAATAAACTCCAAAGAACGAATGATTGTAGATTAAAAAAACTAATTCTGTAAAAAGGTGGTGTCGTGACTATTGAGTCACGTCGCTTTGAAAACAAAAATATATTTTGGGCTTTCTGTTACCATTTTTCTTATCGGCCTTCTTTCTTGGGTTCCTTATTTAGTATTTAACATCCAAGAACCTTATGGGGTGTTAACGTTATTTCTTAACCCAATAGGATTTTATGTAGGCTATTTATCTAAAAATAGATTGATAGCATTAAGCAATTTATTCGTGGTCTTTAGTTTTGTTCCTGTTTTAATATTTGTTTATGTGACAAAGGGGTATTTTCCAATGTAAGTATGGTAGACTTTTTGAAGTAAAATAAACAGGAAAATCTTATAGTGGGGGCTTCCATAAATTTTATTCAATTCAACTTTAAGATTAACACAGCCATAAAAAAAATGAGACCATGATAACGGTCTCATTAGTTCAGTTATTGTGGTGAATTTTTAACATTGCATTTAGATGCATAACTTAAACACCCCTAATATGTCATAAACAGGCTTCATCTTTAACCATGACTTCCCTCTTTTTAATTTGATTAAGAGTGGTCATCAAACCAGGAAGTCCCGCAGTCAAGGAAGGTGGAATACTCCAACTAGAAAACCTCAGTATCCTGAAAATAAAGGTAAAGAGAAAAAGCATCGGAAATCCTACTAATACATACTATTAAAGAAACGTACAGTGCTATTTTATTATTTTTCATAGCACATCTCCATTAATGAATGTGAAAAGCAATAATTTATCATTCGATAAAGATATCGTGAAACCTATGTATGCTTGCTTATTCCTTAGTAGAAAAACAACAATCATTACGATAACAGCTCGTTCAAAAAAAATAACCTACGTTAATTAGTAGGTTATTCTTACAATTTATTCAAAATCTATTTGAATATTTTTTTGAGGTGCAAAGGTTGAAATCGCATGTTTATAAATTAATTGCTGTTTGCCTTCTGTCTCAAGCAAAACAGTAAAATTATCAAATCCTTTTATTTGTCCTCTCAATTGAAATCCATTTAATAAGAAAACTGTTACAAATGCTCCATCTTTTCTAACTTGATTTAAAAATTGATCTTGAATATTAATTGATTGCTTCATAATTTCGTCCTCCTCTTTTCTATATATACATAATTATTCGCTTAAAGTTTGAGCTTTCCTGCTATGTAATCGAAAATATCCGTTAACTTTTCATTAAGATGACTAGTATCAGTCATATCAAACCATTCAATGTCCATCTTGTTTCTAAACCACGTTAACTGTCGTTTGGCATACCGTCGTGAATTTTGCTTTAAGCTATCTTTCGCATCTGCTAACGTTATTTTGCCGTCAAAATGCTCATATAGTTCTTTATAACCTATCGCTTGAATTGATTGGCAATCCCTTATGCCTCTTTCATAAAGATCGTGAGCTTCATTCACAAGACCTTGATCAAACATAAGGTCCACGCGTGCATTGATTCTTTCATATAATTTTGCTCGATCCATCGTTAAGCCGATAAGTGCATTATCATATAATATATCTTGTTTCTGGTCTTGTTGCAACTCAGACATTGGTTTACCCGTCACATGGTAAACTTCAAGTGCGCGTATAACGCGTCTCACATTATGTGGGTGAATCCGTTCAATACTGAGTGGATCAACTTTTTTTAGTTCATTATATAACGAATGTGATTCACCATTATCAGCTTTTGCTTGTAAGCGATTACGATATGAAAGGTCAGTCGGTTGACTGGAGAATTGGTAATCATACAAAACCGCTTGAATGTATAAACCAGTACCTCCTACAATCATCGGAAGCTTCCCTCGTGACTGGATATCGCTAATTAAACTTCGAACGATCATTTGAAATTCTGCTACAGAAAAAGATTCATGAGGATCTTTAATATCAATTAAATGATGCTCGATCCCTTCCATCTCTTCTTGTTTTATTTTTGCAGTACCAATATCCATTCCCCGATATATTTGCATAGAGTCACCACTAATAATCTCCCCATTTAACTTTTTCGCTAGCTCTATGCTTAATTTTGTTTTTCCAACAGCTGTCGGACCTACAATCACAACAACTTTTTGTTCTGTTTCATTCAACTAATGATCACTACTTTCTATATCTATTGCAGTCAAATCATAACATATCCAATTTTGTTAATTAAACATTCATATAGTATAACCAAAAATGAATACTTTTTAACAACTCTACACAATAATTTTATAATCTCCAGACATGATAACGCTTTCGTTATAAATCACTAATCACCTTATATTAGCAAAAATCTTTTAAGCAAACGTGAATGTATAAAAGTAGAGAATAAGACCATTTTACATAAAAGTTGCAAAAGGACAGCGTGAGTCTCTCCATTATATTTTTCATTTTTTTAGGCTAAGGTAGATTTGCTCCCATTAAGCTAAACATGATGATATATAAGCTGTTTTCACAATGACTGATGTTTATCGAACAAGAACGATACACGCAATCATATAGCTCGCAGGTTCTTCCTTAAATAAACAGCGCATTGAATATCTAATTTAGTATGGGAGCAGCACAGTTTACGACAAGGGTCGCAAAATAATCAACATTCTGGAGACAAAAGTGTTTATTGACTTTTGTTGAGTCGGCATAACACTATTATATTAGCCTTGTTAATTCTTATTACTCATTGTTTAAACTTACATAACTCGTTTAAACATTTTTTCCATTTCATAGGTCGTATAATGAATGATGATGGGTCTACCGTGTGGACATGTAAATGGGTCACTCGATTGTCGAAGCTGTTCAAGTAAAGAAAAAATTTCTTCCTCTTTAAGATGTTGATTAGCTTTAATCGAAGCTTTACAGCTCATCATAATCGCAGCTTCTTCACGAAGTTTTTTCACATCAACTTTTTGCATTTGTAGCACTTGCTCAATCATATCCTCTATGATCGTTGTCTCATCTCCTACTGGGAACCAAGTCGGGTGAGATCGAACGATAAAACAATGGTGTCCAAAAGGCTCTAACAACACCCCACATTGGGCTAACTCTTCTTTATGCTCATTTATAAGTACATATTCATCTTGTGAATATTCTAAAGTTAGTGGCAACAACAGCTGTTGAACCTCTGAAGTAACTTGACCGACTTTTTCACGATAGTATTCATATTTAATTCTTTCTTGAGCAGCATGTTGGTCGATAATATAAAGGCCTTGTTCATTTTGAGCTAAAATGTAAGTTCCATGCATTTGGCCAATAGGATATAGTGGTGGGACACGTTGCGTATGATCTGCAACAAAATCTTCCAAATCCGTTAATTTTTCTTCCTCTATCTCAGAAACATCGTTATCATTATCTAGTTGTATTCTTTCTGGTTCAAGTGACGCATGATAAGCACTAATTTCATCATGCATAAACTCATCTTCATTTTCCTTAATGACATTAACCACGTTTTCACTTTGTGAATGAATACCTGTTTTCTTTTCTACAGGCAAAACAGGCTCACCATGTGTATCGTTACTTAATGCATGATGTTCCAACGTAAAATCTTGTTGAACTGTTCGTTCTGTTCTCTTTGTAAATGGGTTTGCTTCAGGAATGAGCTGCTTAGTTTTAAATTCTTTTTCAATCTGTGCTCCTATTAAGTCGTTTAGCTCAGACTCCTTACTAAGTCGCACCTCAAGTTTCGAAGGATGGACATTTACATCTATTAATAAAGGGTCCATGTTAATTTCCAATACGATAATTGGATATCTACCGATTGGTAGTAATGTATGATAACCGTTTTGAATTGCTTTCACAATAGAGTAGTTTTTAATATATCTCCCATTTATCATCGTAGAGATGTAATTCCTAGATGCTCTCGTAAGTTCAGGTAATGAAATGAATCCCTTCACCTCAAAATCTAAAGATTGAATCGATATTGGAATCATTTTCTTAGCAATAGATACTCCATATATCGCTGCTATTACTTGTTTCAAATTACCATTACCATTTGTTAAAAGTAGTTTTTTTCCATTATGGATTAATTTAAATGAAATTGATGGGTATGCTAAAGCTAGACGATTAACGATATCAGTAATATTACCTAACTCGGTATTGATCGTTTTCATATATTTTAATCTAGCTGGTGTATTATAAAACAAATTAGACACTGTTATATCCGTGCCTTTACGACTATCAGTACGTTGATGACTAGCGAGCTCACCACCTTTAATAGAAATGTACGTACCCGCTTCTTCACCAGTACTCGTCTTCATCTCTAGCTCGGATACGGAAGCAATACTGGGTAATGCTTCACCTCTGAATCCAAGCGTCCGTATTCTAAACAGGTCATTTTCATCTATGATTTTACTCGTAGCATGACGTGAAAAAGCCACAAGGCAATCATCTGGTTCGATGCCATCCCCATTATCAATCACTCGAATTTTTGCTAATCCTGCCTCTTCTAGTTCAATTTCGATAACAGTGCTATGCGCATCTATTGCATTTTCAACCAATTCTTTTACAACTGAGGCTGGTCTCTCAACTACTTCCCCTGCTGCGATTTTATTAGCAAGCTGATCATCTAATTCAATAATTTTCCCCACAATATCACCTCCAATCTTATCTTTTATAAAGGCTCTTTTCGTAAATTTAGTAGCTATTTTCACAAAAAACAGACAGCATGCTGAGTTTATGAAAGCAATAATTGTAACAATTAAAGAGATGCCCCACGAGCACAAGATAGATACGCGTATATATCTTAGAGCGAAAAGCAACAATCAATGGGAAACTGCTAATCAAAAAAATACGAAAAAATGCAGTCTAGACTGCTTGAAAATTGTTTATGAACGCGATTAACTCGGTTAGCTTGCATTTTTCGTTTTGTCCACTTATAAAAATCACTTCAATTTCTTTTGAATTTCATATAATTTATTTATTGCATCCATAGGTGTCATGTCTAGTAAATCAAGTGATTTTATATCTTTTAACATCCGCTTTTCTTTCGTAGAGAGTTTTTCTTCAATTTTATTTGTCGTTTCTTCTTGAACAAATAATGATAATTGTTCTTTAGGAACAGCATGATCCACTTTAGTATTAGGTTCTGATTCACTTGCTTTTTCAAGTATAGCTAGTACCGATTTTGCACGATCGATTAAAGCGTCTGGAAGATCAGCTAATTGTGCAACATGTATACCATAGCTTCGATCAGCTGCACCTTCTTTTATTTTATGGAGGAACACTACTTTCCCATGTTCCTCTATTGCACTCACATGAATATTTTGTAATTTTGCTAAATCATTCTCTAGTACTGTCAATTCATGATAATGAGTTGAGAATAGCATCTTCGCACCGATGTTGTTATGAATATATTCAATTATAGCTTGTGCAAGTGCCATGCCGTCATAAGTTGATGTACCTCTACCAATTTCATCAAATAAGATTAAACTATCTTTAGAGGCATTCATTATGGCATTATTTGCTTCTAGCATTTCTACCATAAACGTACTTTGACCAGAAATAAGATCATCAGCTGCACCAATACGAGTGAAAACCTGATCAAAGATCGGCAGTACAGCTTCTTGGGCTGGAACGTAACAACCAATCTGAGCAAGAATAGACGTTAAAGCAATTTGTCTCATATACGTGCTTTTCCCTGACATATTTGGACCAGTAATTAATAGTATCTCTCTATCATCATTCATCACACAATCATTCGGTACGTACTGCTGAAGTTCTAGTACTTTCTCTACGACGGGGTGACGTCCATCTTTGAGAAAGACCTCTCCATTATGAGAAAAAGCTGGCTTACAATAATGTCTTTCCTCACTAACTGTCGCAAAGCATTGCAATACATCAAGTTCACTAATAATTTGAGCCAATTGCTGAATACGAGAAATATTATTTTTTACTTGTTCACGAATATGAAGGAATAGCTCGTACTCTACTTCAACAATTTTTTCTTCTGCTTCAAGTATTAAAGCTTCTTTTTCTTTTAACTCAGGCGTAATAAACCTCTCTGCGTTTGTTAATGTTTGTTTACGCTCATATCTTCCTTCTGCTAATAAATGAAGATTTGCCTTAGTTACTTCAATATAGTAGCCAAATACCCGGTTATAACCAACTTTCAAAGATTTTATGCCTGTTAGCTCACGTTCTTGTTTTTCTAGAGCCGCTAACCATGATTTGCCATTCTTACTAGCATCTCTTAGTTTATCAAGGGTCGGATCATATCCATCTGCAATGATGTCACCCTCCTTAATCGTAAGTGGTGGGTTTTCACGCAAAGAAGCTTCTAACAACGCTGTCACTTGTTCACACGGATCAATTTTTTCAGCAAGTTCACCACAGTAAGCATGATCTAGTGTTGTTAATAATTGCTTTATTGCAGGTATTTGTTGTAATGACTTTTTTAGTTGGACTAGATCTCTTGCATTTACATTCCCAAAGGCTACTCGACCTGCCAAACGCTCTAAATCATAAATTTCCTTCAACATATCCCGAAGCTCAATTCGCTCAAAATATGAATTAATAAAAGTCTCCACCATGTTTAAACGGTCATCTATCGCTTCTTTATTGATGAGGGGTTTGTCTAACCATTGCTTAAGGCGTCGTCCTCCCATCGCTGTCATCGTATCATCAAGCAACCACAGTAAAGAACCCTTTTTCCCTTTACCTCGAATTGTTTCTGTTAGCTCTAAATTCCTTTTTGAAAAGTAATCTATTTTCATAAATTGATTTGTTTCATATACTTGGACTTCTTGCAAATGTTCTAAACTGCGTTTTTGTGTTTTCTTTAAATAATTTATTAAACGGCTAACTGTATGTGTTAGCTTGTCATCATGTAATTTGTTTACAATGTTCAAAAATTCATTATCGAGGATGATATTATCTTCGAATGAAAATGTTAATTGGCATCGTTCTAATAATTTTATTTTTAGCTCTTCTGGAAATTGTGAGTCAACAACAACCTCTTTTGCATTTATTGAATAAATTTCGTTAATTACATCATTGAATTGCTGCGAAATAATGGTAACTTTGCTCTCACCAGTTGTTAAATCGATGTGAGAAAGACCGAAACTATTATCATCAAACATCGATATTGATGAAAGGAAATTATTATCTTTTTCTATAACTCCCTTGCCTTCCATCACTGTACCCGGTGTAATGAGCTGAACTACTTCACGCTTAACAACACCTTTTGCTTGTTTTGGATCTTCAACTTGCTCACAAACTGCTACTTTATACCCTTTTGTTATTAATTGTTCAATATATCCGCTTGCAGCATGGTGTGGAACTCCACACATCGGAATGCGCTGTTGGTCTCCACCATCTCTACTCGTTAATGCGATCTCTAACACCTTGGATGCATTGACTGCATCATCAAAAAACATTTCATAAAAATCCCCAAGACGAAAAAATAAAAAGGCATCCTGATAATCTGCCTTTATCTTTAAATATTGTTGTATCATCGGCGTATAGCTTGCCATTGTTATCCCCCAAATATTCCTATTATTAAGCACTATTTATTATAACATATATAGGGACATTTCTTTATTACATTGGTTGTTTCAACATAAATTGTTATTAACTAAGGCTCTTTTCGTTAATGTTGTCTTTTTTTCACTAATTGTATAAACTCTAATATGTATATGTGAGTGGAACAGTCTTTAGAGAAGAAAAGATGCCACGATGGCTAGATATACACTTGTTTATAACTTGGTACGTAAAGAAAATTTCATTGCGAAAAATCCTTTAACTCAGGCTCTTTTCGTTAACTTTGTTATTATAATATAAACTCTGATGTGTATGAGTGGAACAGTCCTTAGAGAAGAAAAGATGCCACGATGGCTAGATATACACGTGTTTATAACTTGGTACGTAAAGAAAATTTCATTGCGAAAAATCCTTTAACTAAGGCTCTTTTCGTTAACGTTGTCTTTTTTTCACTAATTGTTAAAACTCTGATATGTATATGTGATTGGAACAGTCTTGAGAAGAAAAGATGCCACGATGGCTAGATATACACTTGTTTATAACTTGGTACGTAAAGAAAATATCATTGCGAAAAACCCTTTAACTAAGGCTCTTTTCGTTAACTTTGTTCTTTTTTCACTAATTGTATAAACTCTAATATGTATATTTGAGTGGAAAAGTCTTTAAAGAAGAAAAATGCCACGAATCTTCTGAAGACCTATTTAGCTGATCGTAAAACATGTTAATGACAAAGTTTAAGAATGGTACCACTACAACAAGAGTATCATTTCAAATAAATTCATAAGGCAGACTTCCTTCTGACAAGTAAAAAACTAGGAAGTCTGGCTCCCTAGTTCTTTATTATTCTTCTACGTCTTCTATTAGAAAATCAGGATTCAAATCTTCAAACTCTTCATCATCTAATTCCTCATCGTCTAACTCTTCATCATCCCATTCTTCTTCTTCGAACTCTCCATCAGGATCAATGACAACCCAGACTTTCGTTTCCCCAATTACTTCTGCTAGAAACTCCCTCTCCACTTGAACGATTACTTTATTACCATTTGGAGAAATGGTCGCTTCCAACGTATTAGGCTGCTGTAGAACTTTTGCTACAACTTCTTGACCACCGTCTAAATAATTATCATCTTTGTATTTTAATTTGATCACATCTGTATATGCAACTTTTTCTGTTACGACTTCTGTTTTAGTATTATCACTGAATGAATACCATACATTAATGTCATAAGTACCATCTAATTCAACAGTAGATTCTCGTTTTTTTGCCTCATATTGGTGGTTTATAATCCAACAACCTAAAATACTAGTAGGTTTATGGGACGGAGAAAATGTGTGTGTTGCTTGGGTGAACTTACGCCCTCTTCCTATTACAGCTTTAGTAATAATTTCTCTATGTTGTGACATACAAGTATACCCTCCTCAATCAATCTTCTTTCCATCCTATGCAGGGCAAATGACTATTGTGCCTATTACAAAAACAATTATGTGATGTATTAAATATAGCCGTATAGTTCATTGTATGTCGCAAAATCTAGATATGTACCTATTTTTTAAATTTATTTAGAAAAATAGCGTAGACTGATTTGTTCACTATATCCGAAGGTACCTTTTGACATAGGTTCAATAGGTATGATTGACTCTAGAGTGTAGAGAAAATGGAAGCCTCTTAATCTTTGGAGTTATATAATATGAAGGACTTTTTAACTTTAAGTGTGAGAGTTATAGTGTTCTCAAGGAGGCTTGAGTTTGATCTACAAAACTAAAACTCGTTGACTTTGTTGCATTTTTTATTACATTTAATCAGTTAATAGCTTTTAATTAATGGCTCTTTTCATAAACTTTGTTGCCATTGTTATCTTTTAATTTCAAAAAAGTGGTTTACATTATTAGTCATCGTTGTACAGAAAGAAGATGCTAGGAACAATATTTATATTCCTATTTAACTGTTAGTGTGACAATCAACAATTCATGCAGGAAAGTCCACTGCTAGCTAATCTTTACAGTTATCAAAAAGAGCATTGAAATGTACCCAATGCTCTCTTACCTTAAATAATAGATTGCTTAAAAGCTTAGTGACAACTGCTTCCACTACTTGCTTTAACTTTAGAGCCCGTCTCTCCACGGAGTACATCTCCACCTGTAGAGACAATTATTTCATCAGTAACTGTATTCGTAATCGTTGATGCAACGAGTTGAAGTAAATCATTCACATGAATTTGCGATGATTTAAATTCCTGAACGATCGGCAATTCATCTATTTCAGCATGAAGTTTATCAATTTTTTCTTCCACTTGTTTTAATGCCTCATGCTTACCATAATGTTGAAAATTAACTGCTTGTTTTTGCAAGCTCTTAATCAAAGCAATCGTTTCTCTTACTTTTTGATTTTCATTAATTTTCTCTTCCGTTTGTTTAAACAGTTCTACTTCTTCCGTATCCGCAATCATCTTCGCTAAATCACGAGCACGTGCAACAAGATCATCTTTAGTATACTTAGTCATCTTAATTCACCTCTGCTACTTCTTCTATCAATTCACCATCTAATGTCCATGTTTTTGCTTGTGTGATCTTCACTTTTACAATTTGACCAATAACTGATTTAGGAGCTCTGAAATTAACAAGCTTATTCTTTTCTGTGTAACCCGCAAGCACTTCTGGATTATTTTTACTTTCACCCTCTACAAGTACTTCAACGATTTTGCCTTCATGTTCTTTCATTTTAATAGCAGAAAATTCATTTACAACTGCATTAAGTCTCTGCAAACGTTCTTTCTTCACTTCCATCGGAATATTATCTTGCATCTTAGCTGCCGGAGTACCCTCTCTAGGTGAATAAATAAATGTATACGCAGAATCAAATCCAACTTCTCGATACAATGATAAGGTTTCCTCAAATTGTTCGTCTGTTTCATTCGGGAATCCTACAATGATATCAGTCGTTAATGATACAGATGGAATAGCTTCTTTTATTTTTCTTACTAATTCTAAATAATGCTCACGGGAATATTTACGTGCCATAATTTTCAACACATCAGTGCTCCCAGATTGAACAGGTAAATGAATATGGTCGACTAAGTTTCCGCCTTTAGCCAATACTTCTATAAGGCGATCATCAAAGTCACGAGGATGGCTAGTTGTAAAACGGATACGAGCAACATCAATTTTTCTTAGTTCGTCCATTAAATCTCCTAAACCATAGTCAATACCTTCCAAATCTTTACCGTATGCATTCACATTTTGGCCTAAGAGTGTAATTTCCTTATAACCATTCCTAGCTAAGTGACGAACTTCTTCAATGATGTCTTCAGGTCGTCTACTGCGCTCTTTTCCACGAGTATATGGCACGATACAGTAAGTACAGAACTTGTCACAGCCATACATAATATTTACCCAAGCTTTAATATCCCCTTTACGCACTTTCGGGAGATTTTCGATAACATCCCCCTCTTTTGACCATACTTCAACAACCATCTCTTTGCTAAGCATAGCTTCTTTAACGATCTGTGGTAATCGGTGAATATTGTGAGTTCCAAATATCATATCAACATGATGGTGTTTTTGTAATATTTTATTGACAACCGATTCTTCTTGGGACATACATCCGCAAACACCTAATAATACGTTAGGGTTGTTCTTTTTTAAATGCTTAAGATGACCAAGTTCACCAAATACTTTATTCTCAGCATTTTCTCGGATTGCACATGTATTTAATAGAATAATATCAGCATCATCAACCGTATCTGTTGATTCATAGCCTAACCCTAGTAAAATACCTGCCATGACTTCTGTATCATGTTCATTCATTTGACAGCCATAAGTTCGGATATAAAACTTACGCCCAGTACCTATTCCGATCATGTCCTCTGGCAGTTCAAAATCACGCTGGATAAGAACATCTTCCTTACCACGTTTTTTAGCATCTGATAAAGACGGCGCCTGATAAACACTATCAAAATACTGACTATAATCCTTGGCGGATTTTTTGTCCGAAGGATTAGGTTGCTTTACTTGTTGTGATTCTAAGCGTTGCTTTTCGTTCATTATATATCTCCTTTCGTACATATCACTGCAAAACTAAAAATACTTACACACATTATCATAGTATAATGGTAATACAAATAATAAACAATAAAAACAAAGCTTTGTTACAAATTAACCACATATTTATAGGTAGAGAAAAAGCAACAAAACCGCTAGTGTTTTGTTGCTTTTTTTAATGATCAAATTACATAAATTCTGCTACGAGTTCATCGAATTTATCTTTGCTAATACTTAAATCAGCATTTGTTAACGGATCTTCACTATAGCCATAAACCAACTCTTGATAAGATGGTTGCTCGTTGTTTTGATAGATTAATCCAGTTACTAAACCGTTATGCTCCATCAATGTTTGCATCGCTGTCATACGATTGTTAGGATCATATCCTTCAATCGTTTTTAGACTTGTTAGATTTTCTTTAAACCAATCATACGTATTCGTTTTATTGTACGTAACACATGGGCTAAATACATTAATTAACGAGAATCCTTTATGATTAATTCCAGCTTCAATTAATGAAGTTAACTCTTTCAAATCGGTAGAAAAACTTTGTGCAACAAATGTAGATCCTGCTGTTAATGCCATCTCCATTACCGATAAGGAAGATTCAATAGAACCTTTTGGTGTACTTTTTGTTTTAAACCCTACTTCACTACGTGGTGAAGTTTGACCTTTTGTTAAACCATAAATTTGATTATCCATGACAATGTATGTTACATCGATATTTCTACGAATCGCATGTACTGTATGCCCCATACCAATTGCAAAGCCATCTCCATCTCCACCTGAAGCAATGACAGTTAAATCACGGTTAGCCATCTTCACACCTTGAGCTATAGGTAAAGAACGACCGTGGATACCATGGAACCCGTATGAGTTAATATATCCAGATATGCGCCCTGAACATCCAATACCTGATACTACTGCTAATTCCTCAGGTTGTAAGCCAACATTCGCAGCTGCTCTTTGAATGGCAGCTTGTACTGAGAAATCTCCGCACCCTGGACACCAATTTGGTTTGACATTATTTCGAAAATCTTTAAACGTCGCCATTTAGAACATCTCCTTGCATTTTGTGTGTATTTCATGTGGCAGGAATGGATTTCCATCATATTTTAAGACAGATGTTATTTTTTCTCCGAATCCTACGTTCATTTTCATAATACTTGCAAGTTGACCAGTAGCGTTGTTTTCAACGACAACGACCTTTTTCGCCTTTTGAATAAGCGGTTGAATCTCATCAGTTGGGAATGGATGCACTAAACGAACATGCGCATGATTCACCTTGATACCGTCTTCTTCTAAACGTGTCATGGCTTCTTCAATCGCTCCACGTGTGGAATTAAAACCAACGATTAGTATGTCCGCATCTTCATGTTGACAGTTTTTGTAGACAGGTGTATCAAATTTCATCTGATCAAGTTTACGGAATCTTTTATCCATTTGTAATTGACGATTTTCTGCATCTTCAGATGGTTTTCCAGTTTCAGCATGTTCAACACCCGTTACATGATGTATTCCATGTTTTGTTCCTGGTACAACACGTGGTGAAATACCATCTTCAGTTACTTCATAACGCTTAAAGTAAGCTTTATTTTCTAATTCAGGTAATTCTTCATTAAGTTGAAGTTTACCACGACGAATTTCAATTTTATCATAATTAAGTGGCTCAACTGTTTGTTTTCCAAGAGACAGTTGCAGATCTGTTAAAAGAATGACTGGGCATTGATACTCTTCTGCTAAGTTAAATGCTTCTATAGAATCGTAGAATGCTTCCTGTACTGTACTTGGGGCCATTACGATTTTTGGAATTTCACCATGTGTTCCATAAATCATAGCCATTAAATCTGATTGTTCTTGTTTAGTTGGTAATCCAGTACTTGGTCCTCCACGCTGTGTATCAACAATCACAAGTGGCGTTTCTGTAATACCAGATAGTCCAATTGCCTCCATCATTAACGATAGACCAGGTCCAGCTGATGCTGTTAGAGTTCGTACTCCCGCATAATTAGCACCAATTGCCATTGTACAAGCAGCAATTTCGTCTTCAGTTTGTATAACTGTTCCACCAAACTTAGGTAGCGTTTTAATTAAATACTCCATGATTTCTGAAGCTGGTGTAATAGGATATGCAGGCATAAATCTTGCCCCTCCAGCTAATGCACCTAATGCAATCGCATCGTTACCTATCATAAACAGACGCTTTTTACCATCTGCTTTTTCAATTTTCATCTCTTTATTATTGTTACCGAGCTGTTGCTTCATAAAATCAGCGCCAGCTTGAATTGCTTCCATGTTTTTATCGACAATTTGTTGACCTTTTCGGCCAAATTTTTCGTCAATTACTTCAAAGAACACCTTCGTGTCAATGTCAAGTAACTCACTAGAAGCACCTACAGCAACCATATTTTTCATTAACGAAGTGCCTAGTTCAGTTGCAATCTCCGTGAATGGAACCGCATACAATGCCACTTTTGAATCATCTGGAATGGTCGGGTTAAACTTTGCATCAGCAATTACAATCCCACCATCACGTAACTCACTAAAGTTAACATCAATTGTTTCTTGGTCAAATGCTACTAGTATATCTAAATCATCAGAAATAGCACGAACCTGAGTTGTACTAACGCGAATTTTGTTATTCGTATGTCCACCTTTAATACGTGAGGAAAAATGGCGATACCCATATAAATAATACCCTAATCGGTTTAACGCTACGGAGAAAATTTCTCCTGTACTCTCAATACCTTCCCCTTGTTGTCCGCCAACTTTCCATGAAAGTTGATTGATCATGTCTTACACCCCTTTGGAATACGTTCAATATTATATATTTAACAGCATTTGTTTGAGAATGTTCAAAAAGTTTCAGTCATACAATGGTTTGATATTCTCCTCATATCCGCTCATTTTGTATTTACACATTTAAAGCGCATACAAGTAAATTATTGGTACCTTCATCATTTTCTTTCCCTTTTGAACATGTACAATTTGTTATAGCACGTTCCAACCAAGACACTTATATGGTCATCTAAAATGTTTTTGATGAATAACAATTATGAAATGTTTGGATGTACTAAACGCTTACAATTCTAGACCTATAATCAAAAAATTGCAAGTGTTTCAACATAAAATTTGTCGATTATATGAATAATTTTTTTGTTTTCGAAAAAATACATTTATTATTCAGGTAAATGTTCTACAAAATTTTGATATAAAAAACTTCTTACTAACTCATCGCTATAATATTTATGTAATTCTTCAATTAAATGCATATAGCACTTAAAGTTTCCCATACCTCTTACTGTTGTAGAAATCCCATCGAAATCAGAACCAAACCCAATGTTTTTATCCCCTCCTAAAGAACATAAATGTTCTATATGTAACAATATATCTGCTATACCTGCATGACCGTGTACGGATAAAAACTGTGGAACGAAGGTAACACCTATCATGCCATCTTTCTCGATCATTGCTTTAATTTGATTGTTATGTAAATTGCGCGGATGGTCACAAAGCTTATAACAATTCGAATGTGATGCAATTGGATAGTCCGCTAATGCCATTACGTCCCAAAATCCATGCTCTGATAAATGTGAGACATCTGTCCAAACTTTTTGATCATTTAATGTTCGAACAACCTCTTTTCCAAATGATGAGAGCCCTGCTCCTCGCTCTTCTAATATACCGTCAGCTACAGTATTGCCATAATTCCATGTTAAACCAACAGAAGATACACCTAGCTGGAGTAGTGTTTTTAACCTAGTTATACTCCACCCTATACAATCGCACCCTTCAAGTGTTAACATAGCACCAATTTCATTGCGGTTTAAGGTGTTAATATCTTTTTTTGTTTTAACTAGTTTAATATGATCGTATTTAGCAATGATTTGATTATAAAATATATCTATCATTTCTAATGCGACGTCAAATTTGTCTATATTACTAACAGATTCAGGAATATAAATCGCAAAGCATTGTATTTTACTTTTTGTCGCAATCATTTGCTCGTAAGTTATATGTAATGACTTATCATTTTCGAATGAAATAGATGGATTGAGCCACATCTTTAATAAAACATCGCAATGTGCATCAAATATATTCATTTTTGCTCCTCCTCTCTTATCATAAGCGTTTTCTCAAACATGATTGTCGGTATTCGTACAAACACATTACAAGTATATAAACTAATCCCTCATGGCATCTTTTCTTATTAGCGTATATCATCTACTGAGGATGGGGAGTCATATGTGGAGCTTTACGATCGTATCACTTGTCCAGCGAAAAGAAGCGTAGCTAACTGTATTTTCTTATACTATAAAAACAACCTGTTTGCAGTATTCGCAAACAGGTTTATGCTAACTTCTAGAGTAAAATTCTAACAATGAACCTAGCGAGGTTCAATAATCAATTTGATTGCCGTCCGTTCTTCTCCATCAATTTGGATGTCCGTAAACGCTGGGATACAAATGAGATCAACACCACTTGGAGCTACAAAACCTCTTGCTATCGCTACCGCTTTCACTGCTTGATTCAATGCACCTGCCCCAATCGCTTGAATTTCTGCTTGCCCTCTTTCTCGTAGTACTCCTGCAAGTGCACCAGCCACAGAATTAGGGCTAGACTTTGCTGAAACCTTTAATATTTCCATTCCAAGTTCCTCCTTGTTTTTTTACTGTGAATGATAAGTGTTCAGTAGAACATTCTATATATATATATAAGCCCATTGATACTATATTCAGTAGTCACATATAGTATTCCTGCAAGTTTTTAATCTTTTATCAAAAAATTCACAAAAATCTTAATTTCTGGAGAAACAAGGTTGGGAAAATAGGTTTTTATTACAGCTCAATGACTAGCAAATCAACAACTCTGGATAAATCCCTTTTCGAATTCATAATTAATATACGGTTTAAGAAATAAACACGTTTCAATTACTGTTTTTTTATGTAAGAACGTAACAATCACATATTACCTATTTGAAAAATCAACAAGATTGACGAAAAGCTTATTTCGCATTGATTGTTGCTTTTCGTCTAAGATATAAGTACGAATACATCTTGCCTTTGTGGCATCTTTTCTTCTGTACAACAATGACTAACATATATAACCACTTTTAATGGTACTAATTTGATAACAACAGCGACAGAGTTGACGAAAAGAGCCTTAGTTAAAGAGTTTTCGCAATAATAGTTCTTTACGTCCCAAATTATAAACACGTGTAGATCTAGCAAACGGGGCATCTTTTCTTCTCTAAGGACTGTTCCAATCACATATACACATCAGGGTTTATACAATTAATGAAAAAAGACAAAGTTAACGAAAAGAGCCTTATGTAAAAATTTAATCAAAGAATGGATGATCATCATTAATAATAATGTTTTTAATCCCTTTAGCTCTACCCGTTTTGTTGTCAATATCAATGACTACAGCATTAAGTTGAGCTCTTCCATCGGTTACTTCAAACCGAACAGGGAGATTAGTCAAAAAACGCTTCAAAACTGCTTCTCTGTCAACACCTAATATTCCATCATATGGACCTGTCATACCTACGTCAGTTATATATGCAGAACCTTGCGGTAGTATGCGATGATCGGCCGTTTGCACATGTGTATGCGTTCCTACAACAGCAGATACCCTTCCATCTAAATACCAACCCATTGCTTGTTTTTCACTCGTGGCTTCCGCGTGAAAATCTACAAAAATGATTTTGGTTCGCTTTCTTGCTTCTTCAATTAATTCATCTGCCTTTGTAAATGGGCAGTCATTTGGATTTAAAAATGTCCTTCCTTGTAAATTAATAATGGCTACCTCACGACCTTCACAAGGGATATAAACGATGCCTATACCTGGTACACCTTCTGGAAAATTTGCAGGGCGTATCATGTATTTCGCAGAGTCAATAAACTCAAATATATCTCTGTTATCCCACGTATGATTACCAAGTGTAACCGCTTGTGCTCCAGCCTTAATAAAACCGTGGTATATTTTTTCAGTTATCCCTTTACCCCCTGCTGCATTTTCACCATTAATAATAGTGACTGAAGGGAGGTATTTCTTTTTTAATTTAGGAACATATTCATTAACCATATCTCTTCCTGGTGAGCCAACTACATCTCCAATAAATAATATTTTCATTTTTTCGACCCCTTTATATTTGTACAATTTATTATCAGTTTTGCCAAAACAAAAAAAATAAAGTGGTAAAAACCACTTTATTTTGCATATTCGACAGCTCGTGTTTCCCGAATCACTGTCACTTTTATGTGACCTGGGTAATCGAGCTCATCTTCGATTTTCTTTCTAATCTCACGAGCTAATCGATGAGCTTCCAGATCATCAATCGAATCTGGTTTAACCATAATTCGAACTTCACGCCCCGCCTGAATTGCAAATGATTTCTCAACACCATCAAATGATTCAGAAATCTCTTCAAGCTTTTCGAGACGTCTTATATAGTTTTCAAGTGTTTCACTTCTTGCTCCAGGTCTCGCTGCAGATAATGCATCGGCAGCAGCCACTAATACCGCAATAATAGAAGTAGGCTCTGTATCACCATGGTGTGAAGCTATACTATTAATAACAATTGGATGCTCTTTGTATTTCATAGCTAGTTCTACACCAATTTCAACATGACTACCTTCTACCTCATGATCTATAGCCTTACCAATATCATGAAGTAAGCCTGCTCGACGAGCTAATAACTCATCCTCACCTAACTCAGCTGCCAACAACCCTGACAAGTAAGCGACTTCCATTGAATGCTTCAACACGTTTTGACCATAACTCGTTCGGTACTTAAGTCGACCTAATATTTTGATTAAATCTGGATGGAGCCCATGTACACCTACTTCAAATGTCGTTTGTTCACCAATTTCACGAATATATTCATCCACTTCTCTTCTCGATTTTTCAACCATTTCTTCAATACGAGCTGGATGAATACGTCCATCTTGAACAAGCTTATCTAAAGCAATGCGAGCCGTTTCACGTCGAATCGGATCGAAGCCTGATAAAATCACTGCTTCAGGTGTATCATCGATGATCAAATCAATACCTGTTAACGTTTCTAGAGTTCGAATATTTCTACCTTCCCGACCAATGATTCGTCCTTTCATTTCATCATTAGGCAGATTTACGACAGAAACTGTAGATTCCGCTACATGATCAGCCGCACAACGTTGAATGGCTAATGATAAAATGTTTTTTGCCTTTTTATCAGCTTCTTCTTTAGCGCGACTTTCTGCTTCTTTGATCGTAATCGCAACATCGTGTGCGAGCTCTTTTTCAACATTGCCAAGAATGATTTGTTTCGCTTCCTCACGTGTCAAACTAGAAATACGTTCAAGCTCTGTACGTTGTTTGTTAAACATCATTTCCACTTTGCTTTCCATCTCTTCAATATGCTGTTGTCTTTGACCTAGAGAATCCTCCTTTTTTTCTAACACACTCTCTCGCTTAGATAAAGATTCATCCTTACGATCAAGATTCTCTTCCTTATGCATTAACCGATTTTCTTGTTTTTTTAGTTCGCTTCTTCGATCACGAATTTCTTTTTCTGCTTCTGTTCGAAGTTTGTGGATTTCATCCTTTGCCTCAAGAAGCGCTTCTTTTTTAAGCGCATCAGCCTCTCGATTTGCATCGTTAATAATTTGTTCAGCAGCGCTTTTTGCGCTTGTGATTTTCGCCTCATTAGATTTACGAACAAGTGAGATATAAAGAACAACAACTGCACCGACTATGGCAAGCAAAATGGCGATGACGATAATGGGTTCGTCCATCATTTCACCTCCTCTTGCTATATACTTGTTTCTTGCTAGATTCAAACTGTCGGCATGTAATTTCCCTTAATAAATTCCAACATGCACAATGGCTTTTCAAGTTCCAATACTAGAGGCTGTTATAAGCCTGGAAAAAGACTGTGAATTTACTCAATATCGTTGGTAATTTATTGTTAACTACCTACACAAGTAATTTCATCGTGTGCTTCATTAGTACGAGGCAACTATTTCATTGCACTTGTACCTGACACCAACCGATCGCTCCTTCTTCCTATCTGTCCTCCAATTTTGTTTGAAAAAATTCTAAATAGTAACAATTGTAATATTAACAAACATGTATAATATACATACTAATTGTAAAGGTGGGTAATTTTATTGTCAAGGCCTGCCACTGCCATCTTTCCTTAATATTGGAAGAGAGCGCACAAACCTTGACTTGAACAGCGACAGACTTTCTTCAAACCTTGGCCCTACCACCTTATAAATTGGTAGGTGATTTATCATACTATGTCCTGATGTTGAAAGCTATTGAATAGAACTAATGATAAAATGAAGGTCCTTTTCGTAAACTTTGTTGCATTTTTTCACTTACATTTAAATAACTGATGTGTTTTATATGACTTCCATAATCTTTGAGAAGAAAAGATGCCCCGAACGATAGCTATATTTGTGTTTAGCTCTTTTTAAGAATAGCAACAATTAATGCGAATACAGACTAAATGAAAAAGAAGGATACTACATGAAGTATCCTTCTTTTAGAGCTTATGTTGTTTACTCTTTGAATTCGAGTTCATTTTGAGAATCGTCGCCTACCGTCTCTGTCGTATTGTTTAGGCCGTAGTGTTCTCGAATTTGTTCGTGAATCTGTTTTGATATGTCCACATTCTCCATTAAGAATTGTTTAGCGTTTTCTCGTCCTTGTCCTAGACGTTCACCTTCAAACGAGTACCAAGATCCGCTCTTCTGGACAATATCGAGCTCAGAACCCATATCAAGAATTTCTCCCTCTCTGGAAATTCCTTCACCATACATAATATCAACCTCTGCTATTTTAAACGGAGGTGCAATTTTATTCTTTACAACTTTTAATTTCGTTTTATTACCTACGATATCATTTCCTTGCTTCAATTGTTCAGCTCTACGAACCTCTAAACGTACTGAAGAATAAAACTTTAACGCTCGACCACCAGGTGTAGTTTCCGGATTTCCGAACATCACACCAACCTTCTCACGAATTTGGTTAATGAAAATAGCAATCGTTTTAGATTTATTTATTGCTCCTGAGAGCTTACGTAAGGCTTGAGACATGAGACGTGCTTGTAAGCCAACATGAGCGTCTCCCATCTCCCCTTCAATTTCCGCTTTTGGAACGAGTGCAGCAACCGAATCTATGACAACAATATCAACAGCACCACTTCTAACAAGTGCTTCAGCAATCTCTAACGCCTGTTCACCTGTATCAGGTTGAGATAGCAATAGTTCATCTATGTTAACACCTAGCTTTTGTGCATAAATAGGGTCTAACGCATGCTCAGCATCGATAAATGCAGCTTGACCACCTTGTTCTTGCACTTCAGCAATCGCATGAAGAGCAACTGTTGTTTTACCAGAGCTTTCAGGTCCGTATATTTCAACGATACGACCACGTGGATAACCACCTGCTCCAAGCGCAACATCCAATGCTAATGAACCACTAGGAACGGTAGATATTTGACGTTCCGATTGTTCACCTAACTTCATTATTGATCCTTTACCAAATTGTTTTTCTATTTGTTTTAACGCCATATCTAATGCAGCTTGACGATCACTCACATTTATTCCTCCTCATCTCCATTACTACTTTATACTATACCTTGTTTTTAGACATTTGCCAAGCAAAAAACGAACATCTATTCGTTTTTTATTCAAAAGTGAACTCAATCAGGCAAACTAGAACATTGTTCTGTAAAGTAGATTAGGGGATCTAAGACTTAGGTTCTTTTCGTATATTTCATGGCTATAGTTCCTTAACTGATAGAAAAAAATATCGTTTTACTACACAGTCATCGCTTTTAGCAGAAAAGATGCCATCATACTAATTATATTCGTGTTTATATTTTAATTCATAGAAACTAAAAAAAGTTGGGCAGCCCATGCCTTATTATTTTTTCAATTGTTTGAGTAAATAATAGTATCCATATTTAATAGCTCTTTCTCTAATCATTTGTCTAGAACCAGCTAATTTCAATGAATAAACTTCTGTAGGATGATCTTTGATAGAAAGTCCTATAAAGACCGTCCCTACATCTTTACCTTCCACGCTTTGTGGCCCAGCAACTCCAGTAAAGCTAATTCCACAGTCAGAGTTACATGATTTCCTCACATGCCCAGCCATTTGTTGTGCACACTCTTTACTGACGGCACCTTCCTGTATAAGTGTCGCTCGGTTAACATTGAGTAATGTTTCCTTCATATCATTCGTATAAGCTACAATTCCACCTTTGACTACAGATGAAGAACCAGGAACAGCTATTAACTCACTCATAAACATGCCTCCAGTTAAACTTTCAGCGCTTGCAATCGTCAGTTTTTTTTCTTGTAAAACAGCAACCGCATGTTCTAATAGTGAGGTGTTTTCATAGCCATAAAAATATTGACCGACACGACTTAGTATTTCTTGTTCTGTATCATCAAGAAGCTCATTAGCTATGTCTACTGAGGAATGTTTAGCTGTCAATCGAAGTTTAACTTCAAAGTTAGATGCTAACGGAGCAATCGTCGGATTCACTTGCTTATCAATCAAATCTTCAATCTCAGTTTCCAACTTAGACTCACCAATTCCAAAGAACCTTAATACGCGAGATATGATTCTTTCCCGAACACCTAACAGGTTATTGAGATATTCTGTCCCGTATTTCAAAAACATTGGTTGCATTTCCATTGGAGGACCTGGCAATAGCATATATGTGACACGATCCTTCGTTATAGCCATTCCTGGTGCCATCCCATGGTCATTAAGCAATACCGTTGCATTTTCTAGAATAACAGCTTGCTTTTTGTTATTGTCTGTCATTTTACGATTTACTTTTTCATAGTACGCTTCAATTCTCTTAAGCGACTTTTCATGTATGACTAGCTGTTGCTGTAGCATTGATGCCATCGTTTCCTTAGTTAGATCGTCTTTTGTTGGGCCTAACCCTCCAGTAAAGATAATTAATTTTGACCGCTGTTTTGCAGTTTCAACAACCCTTTTTAATCGATCTTGATTATCCCCAACTACAGTATGAAAATAAACATTAATTCCTAGCTCTGCTAATTGTTTCGAAAGAAATTGGGCATTTGTATTCGCAATTTGCCCTAATAATAACTCTGATCCAACTGCTATAATCTCAGCGTTCATGTCATCCCCCCGTAAAAATAGCATGTGTAGTCTGCTACATGATGTACCTTTAACATTATGAGGATGAGAAGGAAACCCGTCTCATCCTCATTAAAGATTATACTACTTCGTGCATCGTCTCAAATTCTGGTTCACTTTGAGTTAGCAAATACTTGTTTATTTTTCGCAAAATAGTCCCATCCAGACCAAATTGTGAAAAATACTGCGATCCATAGTGCTATATCAGCAAATGGAATCGACCATGCTTCAAAAGGAATATTATGTAATAGCAATGCAGAAACGGCTACAATTTGCGTCCATGTTTTAATCTTGCCAAGCATGTTTGCAGCAACAACTTCACCACCACCTGCTAGAACAAGTCGTAAACCTGTTACGGCAAATTCTCTACTTATAATGACTATGACCATCCATGCAGGTGCCAATTCAAACTGAACGAGTGTTATCAGCGCCGCTGACACTAATAGTTTATCAGCTAAAGGGTCTAAAAATTTTCCTAAGTTGGTGACGAGATTATATTTCCTTGCATAATATCCGTCAATCCAATCAGTCGTAGAAGCAATGATAAAAATGATAGCACCAATGAAATGAGTAACAGGTATCTCTCCTCCGCCTATGTGTAATTGACCCCAGGATAGCGGTGCAAGCATTATCACCAAAAATACTGGAATTAACAAAATACGTGAAACGGTAATCTTATTTGGTATATTCACAAATTCTTCCTCCTTCATAACTTACATGTACAATAATATATCAGAAAAAGCCAAAAAAGCCATCAAAATGATGACTTTATTGTTTATTAAAGAGGATCTCAATTACTTGGGTTGTTCCAGCTTCTTCTGGAAACTCTAACATTTCTCCATTTATATTTATTTCTGTATCTGGTGTGAAGCCTGCTGTAATTACAACCTTGCTTTCGTCAGTCATGTCGTAGGCTAATGGTTGATCCTCAGCATTTAAATTTGTAGAATATAGTTTTTCACCTTGATCATTCACTACTTGAACCCAAGTATCTCCTGTTGATACAATCTCTAAATTAAATTCTTCTGTATTAGATAACTCCATTGAAACATTTCTTCCTTGTATATTTATCACTTCAAGTTCCTGTTCTACAACATCCTCAGGCTCGTCCACTTCTTCATCCTGTACATCAGTTTCTTGATCAGCGTCTTCTGCTGCAGGCTCACTGTCTACCTCTTCAACTGGATCATTTTCTTTTGAATTATCTTCAACGACAATTTCACGATCTTCTCCACTTTCCTGCGCTGGAGTACCATCTGAATTACCTAAAAAATTCAGCGCGATGAAGTAGATCCCTATAAGAAGTCCGAAAACAAAAACTCCTGTTAATACTTTTGGTAGCACATCTGCCACTTTTGAAGTTGTTGTTGGTGAAATCTGTTTACGACTCTGTACTCTCGACAGCTGACCAGGTAAATCTGAATTAGATGAGCTAGGGAGTTCATTTTCATATTGTTCAAAAATAAGATCAGCATCTAACTCAACTGCTTCACAATACGATTTGATAAAGGCACGCACGTAAAATTGTCCAGGCATTCGATCATAATTACCGTCTTCAATTCCGATTAGATAACGTTTTTGTATCTTCGTTAACTTTTGTAAATCGTCTATGCTAATATTTTTTTCTTCTCTTGCTTCTTTTAATCTTTTACCTAGTTCTGTCAATGAAAACACCTTCCAATTTGCTAAAAATCAAATGTAGATAAGCTAGATTCTTGTAACATTTGTGGTTGTTCAACGATATCGTACGTTATTTCCTCTTCAGGATTATTCCGTAGTTCAATAATATAATCGAAATCGTCCATCTTATATTCAGTATTTCGAACAAATATATCCGGATGCTCAACTACCTTGACAGCTGGAAGCCTCATAATCTCCCGAACTAGCTGCCAATGGCGTTCTGAAGCCCTTTTCGTTGACACAATACCATCAATAATAAATAGATTATTTTCGTTATATTCGTCCTCAATGAGCTGGCTTCTGACCGTTTGCTTAAGCAATGTTGAAGATACGAATAACCATCGCTTATTTGCACATACGCTCGCAGCTACGACCGATTCAGTTTTACCAACCCTTGGCATACCGCGTATACCGATTAATTTATGACCTTCTTGTTTATACAGTTCTGCCATAAAATCAACTAAAACGCCGAGCTCATCTCTGACAAATCGAAATGTTTTTTTATCGTCCTCATCCCTTTGAATATAACGTCCATGTCTAACAGCTAAACGATCTCGTAGCTTCGGTTCACGTATTTTTGTCACTGTTATATTATCCATAGTTTGTAAAATTGATGCAAGACGTTCTATTTGTTCATTCCGATCACATCTCAATAATAACCCACGTCGATGGTCCTTAACACCATTGATTGTAACGATGTTAATAGATAACATCCCTAATAAAGATGACACATCCCCGAGTAAACCAGGTCTATTTTTATGAATTTCGTATTCTAAATACCATTCTTTTTTTTGCATGCAAATCCCCCTATGCAGCACTATAAAAAAATATTAAGTTACGTATCACACATAAGTCTATAAGACTATAATAAATGATTTATATGTAATATAAAAGGGGCATTCTTTACCCAATGATAATTAATTACTTTTTATACTAATTATTGTATCGTTCAGGCTCTTTTCGAAACTTTGTTACGGTTGAAGCAAGAAGTTGCTTTATACGTTTTCCATCATTTTACATAACAAATAATGCCACGCATGTAATTGGGGAATGTTTATTTCTTCTACAAACAACATTCTTTGATAAAACAGCCATTTATTAAGAAATGATCCTGTTTACAATTTTGTTGAGGATAATATGTAGCAGGTTACTCATTAGTGAAATGTATATCATTGTCAACCTCTTTTACAAAATCAAGAGCCATCATCTAGAATAGCTAAGAAGCGATTTTACCCCTTCCAATAATACAATCAAATCAAAAAAGAGAGGAGCTCCCCCTCTTTAATGATTACTCCCATCATTTTCAACTAACTTGACCATCATATTGGCAATCGCCTGCTGTTCCTCATTCGATGCTACATGCCATAAATCAGCTAGTACTTTTTCCTGAGCATTCTTCGGTTCTACTTGGTTGGATAAATAATCGCCAATTTGATAAGCAATATCCGATACCGTGTTTTGATTCATGCCACTTTCTTGTGCTTGATGAAGTCGATCTGCTAAAAAGTCCTTCCATTGTTCAAAATTATCTAGCACAGACATACAAAAGCCTCCTTCATGTGTAGTCAATTATAGTTTGTTTCAATGGCAAAAATTTATACAAACTAGCTATGACATTTAAGTGAACTTTATGCAAGGACTCTTCCCCATAGCTTTGTTGCAACTATTTAGCTAATAAAGCAGCTATGAAAAAAGCTGTACAAAAAAAGCTACACATATAGATTACTATATGTGTAGCCTTGTCATTAACAATGCCACCCACCATTAACAGACAAAATTTGACCAGTGATATATGATGCTTTCTTTGAAATAAGAAATAATGCGGTATCCGCAATTTCCTGTGGCGTTCCAACCCGCCCTAAAGGTATCTCTTCCTCTATACCTTCAATTTCTTCATTCGAAAAAATGTCTAGCATGGCAGTATTAATTGCGCCAGGTGCAATCCCATTCACCCTAATTCCACTTGGAGCAACCTCTTTTGCCAATGCTTTCACAAATGTGTTTTGTCCACCTTTAACCATAGAATAGAGGACCTCACATGAAGCCCCTGTTATTCCCCATATAGATGTAATAAAAACAATATTACCTCTTTTGTTTGAAATCATATTTGGTAATAACGCTTTCGTAATAGTAAATGGGCTAGTAACATGCAGTTGGACCATTGCCGAAATATCTCGTTCATCCATATCAGTGATAAGTCCAAAATAACTATTTCCACTATTATGTATGACAATTTCTATATCATGTTCTATTTGTTCAAGCAGCTGATTAGGACCAGTTGGTAATGACAAATCCGCTTGAATGCCAACAGCATGTACGCCTAGCTGTTCTATTGTATTAATCAACTTGTCAATTTCTTGTTTGCGTTGATGATAATGTACATATAATGAATAACCTTCCTCAGCTAATTTCTTAGCTATTTCCATACCGATGCCACCACTCGCACCAGTGATTAACGCATACTTCAACTCTCCACTCCCTTTAATTTACAGACCCTTTTCGTATACTTCGTTTTATTAGCATAGCGAGATGAGGCTTTATCAGACTACCGTCTTTGTTGAAGATGACGGGATGCCACCAACACGATTTATACCATATTTTTTTGTCTTGGTACAAATCAGCAAATCATTCACTTTATTTGCATGCATCTCCGTGCTCATTAACCTAGAAGTAACGAAGTTGTTGAACTTAGATAAACTATTGTCCAAACTTAAATATTTATTGGGGCTACTAGCTATACATAGCTCCTTATTGTTTCGGAACTACTTTACATACTGTCATTTGCGGTTCATTGAATAATTCCACAGCTGCACTGGTTAAATCCTCAATTGTTAACGATTCAAGTACAGGCACTACATCAAAGAGGTCCATGTCATTAAATGCATAACGTGTAAATTGGTTTGCAATATATTCAGGAGAATTTATTGCCCTTAAAAATGCTCCGATCTTTTTCTTTTTCACTCTTGTTAATTGTTCCTCTGTTATTTCTTGCTCTTTTAAATCAAGCATGATTTCACGCAAACGCTTCGTTAACTCATCTGGATCATTCGTGTCTCCACCAACCATTGCAAATCCAAAACTCGACTCCTCAGTATAATCATAAGCAAATGTGTCATCTATTAGCCCTTCTTGATAGAGGTTTTCATAATGTGTTGAGCTTTTACCGAATAATAAATCTAGCATGACATTTATCGTTAGCTCATGCTTTAATAACTCTTGACCAGATCGTCCTATTTTGGGTGATTTCACACCTACCATACATTTTGAAGATTGTACATTCATTTGTAGCACTTGTTCTTTTTGTGCAACTTCCAAAGGCTCATTGTATTCGAAACGGGTAATGTCCGGTTGATTTTCATAGTTTTTACTCGATTGATTTTCTCGGATCAAATGCATTATTTGTTCGGCATCAATTGGACCAACAACAAATAACAGCATATTACTCGGATGATAAAATGTTTCGTAACATTCATATAGCAGCTCTTTCGTAATATGAGAAATTGAATCAATTGTCCCAGCGATATCTATTTTTACAGGGTGATTCTGAAACATATTTTGGATTAAGCCAAAATATAAACGCCAGTCAGGATTATCATCATACATTGTTATTTCTTGACCGATGATACCTTTTTCTTTGTCAACAGATTGATCAGAAAAATACGGAGCCTGAACAAAGTTTATTAATGTTTCAAGGTTTAGTTTTACATTATCAGTACTAGAAAAAAGGTATGCTGTTCGTGTAAAGGACGTAAATGCATTTGCAGAAGCACCTTGCTTACTAAAATCCTGGAATACATCACCATCTTCTTTTTCGAATAACTTATGTTCTAAAAAATGAGCGATGCCATCAGGTACAGTAACCATCTCGTTACTATTTAAAGGCGTAAAACGATTGTCAATTGAACCATATTTCGTCGTAAACGTAGCATAAGTTTTGTTAAAACCCGGTTTCGGCAAAATGTAGACGTCAAGACCATTGCTCATTTTTTCATAATATAATGACTCCTCTAGCTGTTCAAAATTTATCTTCTTCATGCCTGACTCGCCTCCATCCCTGTTAAAAAATAAATCGTATCTAATTGTACATCTTGCGCAACAGCAACAATTTCTTCCTTCGTCACACCATCAATTCCATTGAGCCATTCATCAATAGAGCGATGAATATTTGAAGCAACATTATGATATAGCACTTCCACTAACCCACGTGAATGATCGATTGTTTCAAGTACTTGATTTTTTATAACAGCCTTTGTTTGTGCTAGCTCTTGATCAGTAAAGTCACCTTGTTTCATCGCTGACATTTGCTCTTTAATGATATTTACGGCTTGATCATAATTTTGAACATCTATACCTGACATAACCATTAACAATCCTTTGTGGCTTTCAAGTCTTGAAGCAGCGTAATATGCTAAGCTTGCTTTTTCCCTAACGTTTATAAATAATTTCGAATGCGAAAAACCTCCGAATATGCCATTGAATACTTGTAAAGCAAAATACTCCTTATCAGCATAGGTCGTTTTTGTTCGATAGCCTATATTTAACTTTCCTTGGCGCACATCCTGCTTCTCAATAATTTCGTTAACCTTCTCTACGGTATAAGTATTTTTCTTTGGTGACTGCCTGGCATTTCTTTCGGAAAATGAAAAAAAGTTAGAAACATATTGTTCAATTTGAGAACTATTTACACTTCCTATGACGTACAAGTCAATCTCATCTTCTGACAGCACTCGCTCATAGTATTTATAAAGACTTGCTGATGTAATGTTATCTACTTCATCTAATTCACCATTAACATGCAAACTGTATGGCTCATCTTTACACATTTCTTGAACTAAACGATAATTAGCGTAGCGCATTTTGTCATCATAAACCGCTTGTATTCTCTGTTTTAAGGCTCTTTTTTCTTTTTCTACTATTTGTTCGGAGAAATGATTACCTTCGAGATATGGTGCAAAAATGACTTCAGAAAATAATTGCATAGCCTTTTGTAGCAAAGGTGTTTGATCTGATAAAAACTTTTCATTCGCAACTTCCATTTTAAATGAGATGACATGTTGTTCACCTTTTTTTGCTAAATCCACATCAAATGTTGCTCCATATAAATCATCTAAGTGTGACCTTAACTGTTTTACAGATGGTAAGGACCGCGTGCCGCTTTGCAATACATAAGGTAACAGTGCTCTTAACGTTGCGTCTTGTTTTTGTAGTGGGGCATTCCATTTCATTAAGATCGTATTTGTTTTAAATTTTTCCGTTTCAATTGTGTGTAACCTTAATCCCTTGATGGTGCGTTCTTGCTCTATGAATAATGACATAATTAAACCTCCTTCTATAAATCCTTTCAATTAGATGAATCTCATCTTTATATAAATATTAACGTGACATCGTTCATGTAAACTTGGAAAACGGTAAATCAATACAAACAAAGATTAATCTTCAACACATACTGTTTTTATTTTCTTCTAAAACAATGGAATTAACCTAAATTAAATATACCTTTGTACAAGAAGATTTTTCAAGTAAATACCTATTTGACAATTTGGAAAGACTCTTTTTGTAACTTCTTTTCGTAAACTTTATTACTAAGATCAACAAGTTGGTACAATCTGAAGTGACTTTAGATGTTAGTCCTCGTGTTATAGAAGAAAAGATGCCATGAACTCTAGTTGTATGTGTTCTTAATAAGAAAAACAACAATGAATGTGAAAACAGCTTTTTGAAAAGACATTTATTCCACCATATGTAATTTAACTAACATGTATCCTAAACTATTTAGAAATGATACTAAATGAAAATACGAAAAGATCTATTGTTGTACCTTACTCTATAGTCCTCGGTGTTTCATCACCAATACTAAAAAAGCCTAAACAAAAAAACTCCCACTAAGGGGAGTTTCAGTTAAGTCAATGCTATTATCGTTTGCCTTTTTCGTATGGGGTTCCAAGTGCTTTGGGTGCTTCTGCACGACCTACAAACCCAGTTAGAGCTAAAATTGTTAATACGTATGGTGCAATTAACAAGTAAACTGGAGGAATATCTTGAAGTACTGGAATAGTAGCCCCAATTACGCTTAAAGATTGTGCTAAACCAAAAAACAATGCTGCACCCATCGCTCCGATAGGATGCCATTTACCAAAAATCATTGCCGCTAGTGCTAAAAAGCCTTGACCAGATATCGTGCCAGCGGCAAAATTCCCTTGAATGGTTGCAGCATATACTGCACCACCCACTCCTGCTAATACGCCAGAAATCATTACACCGACATATCGCATCCTTGTAACATTTACCCCCATCGTATCAGCCGCCATAGGATGCTCACCTACAGAACGTAATCTTAAACCGAATGGAGTTTTATAGATGATAAACCAAACGACAAATGCTAGCGCGATAGCAATATATGATGTCCATGGCACACTTGAGAAAAAGATATCGCCGATAACTGGAATGTCTGACAAAAATGGTACATCAATCTTATCTAAACGAACCGCTATTGAATCAGTTTGACCTTTACCATAAATATTTTTAATTAAAAACACTGATAAACCTAAAGCTAAAAAGTTAATCGCGACACCACTAACAACTTGATCAGCCTTTAGGGTAATACTCGCTACAGCATGGAGTAACGCGAAAAGTCCAGAGGCTACTGCAGCAACAAGTACACCTATCCAAGGAGCTGCTGCACCAACTGAATCTTGAAGCGATAACGTTGTCACGATGCCAGTAAATGCACCAAATATCATTAAACCTTCTAAACCAATATTAACTACACCAGAACGTTCACTAAATACGCCACCTAATGCTGTGAAAATGAGGGGAGCTGCCCATAATAACGCAACAGGAATAATAATTCCCAACACATCTAATACACTCATTTATTTCCCCTCCTTGCTTAAGCGTGTAATTATCCAACGGATAAGATAACTTGATGCAACAAAAAAGATGATAAGAGCTATGACAATTTGAACAAGCTCCGAAGGGACATTTGCATTAAAGTTCATTTGTGGAGCTGCTGTTTTTAACCCACCAAACAATGCTGCAGCAAAAATAACACCAATGGCATGGTTTGCCCCTAGCAACGCAACAGCGATTCCATCAAACCCTGTACCTGTAAACGCCGACATAACTGTCATACTTTGGAAAGTACCTAACCCTTCCATCGCACCTGCGACACCAGCGAAAGCACCAGAAATTGTCATTGACATAATAATATTACGAGAAACATTCATACCTGCATACTGCGATGCATGCTGGTTGAGCCCTACGGCTCTCAATTCATAGCCTTTAGAAGTTTTTTCAAGGATAAACCACATAATAAATGCTGCTAATAAAGCAACAATAATTCCGTAATGAAGTCTTGAATTTTCTGTAATTGATGCTAAAAATGATGATGTTAGTGACGCACTTTCATTAATTTGTTGAGATCTTTCATTACCAGCATATAAATAATTCTTAATTATAGCGGCAGTCGTATGCAAAGCAACGTAGTTCATCATAATTGTTACGATGACTTCATGTACTTTAAACCGAGCCTTTAAAAAACCTGGAATCAGTCCCCAAAAACCTCCTGCAACCGCTGCAGCCAAAATAGCTAATGGTACATGTATAACTGAAGGCAAAGTAAAAGCTGAACCGACCCAAACAGCTGCAAGCCAACCGACTAAAAGCTGACCTTCAACACCGATGTTGAATAATCCAGTCTTAAATGCAAAGGCAACAGCTAGTCCAGCTAAAATTAGCGGAGTCATCGCACGAACTACTTCACCAATTGCTTTTGGTCTCCCAAACATCCCCTCAAACAATGCACCATATCCTTCAATAGGGTTATAGCCGGTAAATAACATAATGATTGCGCCAGCTAACAAACCGAGAGAGGCTGCTAGCACAGGGATTAATATATTTATTAGTTTTTCATTTTTTAATAGTTTTTGCATCACGAAACACCTTCTTTTTCAAGCTTACCCCCAGCCATTAACAGGCCTAGCTCTTGTTCATTTGTTTCCTTAGGATCAACGATGCCGACAATTTCCCCTTCATAAATGACAGCGATGCGATCACTTACATTCATGACTTCATCAAGTTCCAATGAAACGAGTAGTACTGCTTTCCCTTTATCACGTTCCTCAATGAGTTTCGAATGTATGAATTCAATGGCTCCAACATCAAGGCCACGAGTAGGCTGAGCCGCAATTAGTAAATCTGGACTTCGATCAACTTCACGTGCAATGATTGCTTTTTGCTGATTCCCACCTGATAGAGCCCTCGCTGGCGTATATTCACTTGGTGTTCTTACATCATATTCTTCAATAAGTTCAGCAGATTTTTGGTATATATTTTTATAATTTAACACACCGGATTTTGCGTACGGTTGTTGATAATACGTTTGCAAGACAATATTTTCCCCAACAGAAAAATCTAATACTAACCCATGCTTATGTCGATCTTGAGGGATATGACCAACGCCTGATTCAGTTATTTTTCGAGTTGGCATCATACTAATCTCTTTATTATTGAGTTTAATAGAACCGGCTTTGACTTTACGTAAGCCAGTAATTGCTTCAATTAATTCTGTTTGACCATTACCATCGACCCCTGCAATTCCAAGAATTTCTCCAGCTTTCACTGCAAGGTTGAGTCCATTTACACTCGGTAAATTCCTGGCATCATGCACAACTAAATCATCTATTGTTAAAACCTCATTTGTAGGTTTTGCTTCCTCTTTATCAACTTTGAAATGCACTTCACGACCGACCATCAATGCAGCTAGTTCATCCGGGTTAGTTTCAGCAACATTCACTGTTCCAATCCCTTTTCCTTTACGAATAACCGTACAGCGATCGCTAACTTCCATAATTTCTTTCAATTTATGAGTAATAAGAATAATTGATTTTCCTTCTTTTATAAGCGTTTTCATAATTTGAATAAGTTCACTAATTTCTTGTGGAGTTAGTGCTGCAGTCGGCTCATCAAATATTAAAATTTCCGCTCCACGATATAAAGTTTTTAGTATTTCAACCCGTTGCTGCATTCCTACAGATATATCTTCTATTTTTGCATGTGGATCAACGGCTAAGCCATATTTTTCAGAAATCTCACTTATAGACTTAGCGGCATCTTGAATATTAATTTTTCCACCCTTTGTCGGTTCGCTACCTAAAATAATATTCTCTGTTACTGAAAAATTTTGGACTAGCATAAAATGCTGATGTACCATTCCAATTCCTAGACGGTTGGCTACATTAGGGTCAGTAATTTTTACTTTTTCTCCCTTTACTTTGATATCCCCTTTTTCAGGCTGATACAAGCCAAACAACACATTCATTAATGTTGATTTCCCGGCACCATTTTCACCTAACAAAGCATGGATCTCACCTTTTTTTACTTGTAGTGTAATATTGTCATTGGCAACGATTCCAGGAAACTCTTTTCTTATATTTAACATTTCAATCACGTATTCCACGATTATCACTCCTGACCCATGGATAATTAGAAAGCATCATGCTTTCACAATAGCTAAGCTTCTTTATATTGATGTTAATTCTATGGTAGTTATTATGCTAATTTTTATCTCCTACAAGCGCTTAAACTATGTCCTAAAGGCGCTTTGGAGTTAAATGTACTTATACTGCTTTCTAAGAACCACATAGCTCTCGTTAGTTGACAAAGGCTAGTAAACACTAGCCTTTGCTTTGTTTCTCATGTTATTTTCTTAACATTATTGAAGCGTATTTAGATATTCCTCATACTCATCATCAGTAGCTGGAACGATTAATTCACCATTAAGAATTTTCTCTTCATACTCTTCAACTAAAGCTAATGCTTCTTCACTAACATTATCTGTTGTCGGAGCGATACGTACACCGTCTTCTTCAAGACCGAATACAACTTCTTCTCCACCTGGGAAGTCACCTTCCATCGCACGCTTAGAAACTTCAAATACAGCTACGTCTACTCGTTTAACCATTGAAGTTAACGTTACATTTTCAGGCAAACCTTCCTCATGTTGGTCACGGTCAACACCGATTACCCAAACATCTTCGCCGTTTTTCTTACGGTTTTTCGCTTCAGTAAATACACCGTTACCTGTACCACCAGCAGCATGGTAAATTACATCTGCGCCTTGCTCATACATCGTTGTTGCAATTGAAGAACCTTTTGCTGCGTCGTTGAAATCACCAGCATATTGTACAACTACTTCCATATTTGGATCTACTGCTTTTACGCCTGCTTTAAAGCCACTTTCAAACTTTTTAATTAATCCTGATTCTACTCCACCGATAAAACCAACTTTATTAGTTTTCGTATGCTTAGCAGCTACAAGTCCAACCAAGAATGATCCTTGATGCTCTTTAAACGTAATATTTGCTACATTATCCAAATAAAATGCATTAAAGTCTGCATCATATAGTAAGCTGTCAATTAACGCAAATTGTGAATTTGGGTTCTGTTCAGCAATCTTAGTGATTGGTTTTTCTAATAAAAAGCCAACTCCAAATGTTAAATCATAACCAGCGTCAGCAAACGTAGTTAAGTTTGGTTCATATTCTGCATCATTATTTGATTGCAAGTATTTAAAACCTTCACCTTCAGCTAGGTTATATTCGCTACCGAAGTCTTTCAACCCTTCCCAAGCAGATTGGTTAAATGATTTGTCATCAACACCGCCAGTATCTGTTACCATACCTACTTTGAAATCCACAGTTTCTGCTGGTGCTTCACCTTTATCAGCTTGTCCACCTTTGTCTTCATCAGCACTACCACAAGCACTTAAAAGTGTACCTGTAGCCAACACTAATGACATAGCTAAACCAAATTTTCTTTTCTTCATCGTTTACTGCCCCCTAAATGTAATTTAATGCATGAACATCAAGCTTAATTGTAGTTTGTAATGATCCACCTCCTTAAAATGACCTTTTATGGTGTGAATAATTATGATAGGCTTTTTCGCATTGATTTTCTTACTAAGGAAGAAGCGTTCGTGACACCTTCTCTTATTTCAACATGATGTCAATTGCATACAATCAGTTTTTGAAATTGAGCTTCAATAGCAACAAAGTTTACGAAAAAGCCTTATGAAAAGAGGAAAACGACATCTATGAATTATCGTCGATTGTCCTCCAACTAAGCATCTTATAATCGCTTACGCAATACATGAAAGCTGAACTTATCCGCTTTAAAATAGTTTAATGAATATAAAATCGGTCTATCATTCGTATCAAAATGTAATTGCTTGAGCACAAGTAAAGCGGTTTCAGGATCGCATTGTAAGATTGGTGATATTTTCTCGTGATACCCCAATGGCTTAATATTAGCAACGGCATAAGATATTTCTACACCAGCTTCAAGATTTAATACCTCAAACATCGATTCTTCATCATGCGAATAATTATCTGGCAATATATTGGTCAAGATTTTATCAATACAATATACGACAGGCTCGCCATTCGCTGTTCTCACACGTTCAACTAATAAAATTTCTTCATTTTCATCACAATGAAACCTTTTTTGATCATCTTCAGTCGGTCCTTGTTTCGTTGAAGAAAGAAAAATGGTTCCAGGCTTCATTCCACCTTGAAGGATCATGTTTGTTACACTATTTAGTTGTTCGATTCCAGACGTAAACAGTGGTTTGGAGTTTACAAATGTCCCTACTCCGTGTCTCCTAGTGACAACATTTTCTTCTTCAAGTACCCGTAGAGCTTCGCGTAGAGTCGCTCTACTCACTCCAAGTAGTTTTGACAATTCAAACTCAGAAGGTAATTTTTCTTTTTCTTTGTATAAACCGTTTTCAATATCTTCTTTTATTTTATCAATTACCTGTAAATATAACTGTCTATTGTCTGACTTGATTGACATACTTGCTCCTCCAATATTTTACTTCAAGAGATCAGACATCTGATGTTAGACGCCCATTTCAGTCGTTTATAATATATCACTTTTTTTGTGCGAAATAAATAGTACATTACAGTTTTATTAAAAAAGAACTTAACCTGTAACAAAACTTCTTTTTTTTGGAAGGATCTTTGCGTAAACTTTGTTGCAATAGTTCCTAAATATGATAATAATGTTATCTTTTTACACAATTCTATAGAAGAAAGGGTGCCTACTATAAATAAACAGCAACCGATTGAAAAGCTATACGCTTTCTTAAAAACAACCTTATTCATTATAAATAATAAATCGGGTGAAGAATCTACTCCACCTCATTGCAAAAACCCCACCTAAAGTGGTGGGGTGGACTTCAAAAATGAACTAATTTATGATCCTACATCTTCATTATGTTGTGACACTAATACTGTTCGTGGTTTACTACCTTCATAAGGTCCCACAATACCCCTGTCCTCCATTGCATCTATTAATCTTGCTGCTCTTGTATAACCGATTCGAAAACGGCGCTGTAACATTGACACGCTTGCCGTTTGCATTTCTAACACCAATTGAACCGCATCATCATAAAGTTCATCACTAACTTCTTCTTGTGCTTCATTCACTTCTTCTGGAATCATCTCTTCTTGATATTGTGCTTTTTGTTGTGAAATCACATAATCTACGATGGTTTCAACTTCATCATCTGAAAGAAATGCCCCTTGAACTCGGGTAGGTTTTGATGCTCCAACTGGTAAAAATAGCATGTCACCTCTACCTAATAATTTTTCAGCACCACCCATATCGAGTATCGTTCTAGAATCTGTTTGTGATGAGACGCTAAATGCTATTCTTGAAGGGATATTTGCCTTAATTATTCCAGTGATAACGTCGACTGACGGTCGTTGAGTGGCAATAATTAAATGGATACCAGCTGCACGAGCCATTTGAGCAAGTCTTGTAATCGCATCCTCTACATCAGACGAAGCTACCATCATTAAATCTGCAAGCTCGTCCACTATCACGACGATGTATGGCAAATTTGGCTGGTTTTCTTCACCTTCATCATTAAACCTGTTAATGTAATCATTATAACCTTCAATATTACGTGTCCCTGTATGAGAAAATAACTCATACCGTCTTTCCATTTCATTAACAACTTTCTTTAAAGCTTGTGATGCCTTCTTAGGGTCTGTTACAACCGGCGCTAATAAATGAGGGATACCATTATACATATTTAACTCTACCATCTTCGGATCTATCATCATCATTTTTACTTCGTGCGGTTTTGCTCTCATTAAGATGCTCGTGATAATTCCATTAATACATACACTTTTACCACTACCTGTCGCTCCTGCGACAAGTAAGTGTGGCATTTTATTTAATTGTGCAAGTATCGGTTCACCAGATATATCTCGTCCTAGACCAATTAGTAATTTGTTATCTTCATTATTTTTTTCTTTTGATTCCAACACTTCACGAAGTAGTACAGTTGCAACTTCATCGTTAGGAACTTCTATACCTACTGCGGATTTTCCTGGGATTGGTGCTTCGATCCTAATATCTTTTGCCGCAAGTGCTAATGCAAGGTCATCGTTTAAATTGACAATTTTACTTACTTTAACACCTACATCCGGATAAACTTCATATTTAGTAACAGCAGGCCCTAAATGAACTTTAGTTACTTTAGCATTTACACCAAAACTTTGGAATGTTTTTTCTAGTTTTCTTGCGTTTGCATAAACGCTATTATGTTCACTACGCTGATTAGTTTGTTTTGGAGCGTACAGTAAGTCGATAGATGGTAGCTCATAATGAATATTTTCCGCTTCTTTAAAGGTCAATGGACCACTCTGATCGATATGAATATTCTCCTCAACATTTGGTACCTGCTCTTTCTCTTCACTTTGTTCTTCATTTTTTTGCTCAATAGGTTCTTGAACCTTGTCTGTGAAGTCTGAAATAACAGGGGTGACATCAACTGATTCGACAACATAGTCCTCTTCTATTTGTTCTGTATCGGTATCTAGCTTTTCTTTTTTCGGCTTTGTCTTCCGTTCTTCCTTGTGCTTCCTTTTATTTGTTTTGCTAAAAAATTCCTTTATATCTTCGATAAATGATACCCATTGCTTTTTGAAGAAATCCACAACAGGTACTGCTACTTTTAACAAAGTTTCTTGAAGGGTTTTACCTGTAATTAAAATAATACCAATAACGATAAATAATAGTGCAAGCCACTTAGTACCTAAACTATCAAACAAATAATGAAAAGCGGCAAATAAAAAGGCACCAATCATTCCTCCACCAAGATCAGGTTGAGTAGTTTCTCCATTAATTTCTAAATTATATAGCTCCCACGTATTTTTTATAACGCTTGGGCTTTGAAATGGTCCTTGTTCGGTTAGGGCCTGGAATAATGCAACATGACTTAATAACATGAGTGATAGCAGGATTAAATATACGCCGATTAACCTTCTGCTAAAAAAAGATGGCCATTCTCGTTTCCATAATAAAAATATGGCAAGCCAAAGAAAGCCAATAAGAATGAGCATATACCATTCACCGCTAAAAAAACGGAATAACAACACAAGACTAGACCCTACAACACCTAATTTGGCAATGGCAATACTAGTGATTGCAATTAGCAAAAGTCCTATCAATTCAAAGGTAAGGGCTGCTTGCCATTTGTTTGTCTTTTTTGATCTCCTTCTTTTCCTTTTTGCCACTATATTCTCACCCCTATCTTCGTTAAATAAGACCCTCTTCGAAAAGCTTATTACTATTATCAAGGCAATAGCTATCAGAGGTTTTATGCACTTCATCCGAAAACAGCCTTAAATAAGCATATTATGTATGATAATCGAATAAAAAGCAGCCCATTTTAGGCTGCCTAGTTATATGCATATAAATTATAACATATCGATGGAATAAATAGCATAATTAAAATAGTACATTCGTTCTGTCGTTTGTAAGTATGTTACCAGGCGCAACTTCTGAACGTAAAAAATGTTGTGGGTCGGTACTTATGACTCTAGAGATTTGGTAATTATTAGTTGTTGTTTCATTGACCAATAAGTTTACGCCGTCAATAACGACCATTTTTTGTTGGTTATATACTTCACTCTCCTGCTGGAAAATGATTTCTGCTGGCATCATTGTGTAAAGAATCATTGTAGCATCTGCTCGCTTTCATTCTGTTTCGGTTGGCCTTCAATCATTTCAGACAATTTTTTAATTGCATTCCCCACTCCTCCAACTTCGTTAATAATTCCGTACTCAACTGCGTGAGAACCAATAACATTTGTACCAATGTCACGTGTTAAATTTCCTTTTGAAAACATCAGTTCTTTAAGGTGCTCCTCGGAGATTGCTGAATGCTTAGTAATGAAATTAAGCACACGTTCTTGCATTTTATCCATATATTCAAAAGTTTGAGGAACTCCAATGACTAGCCCAGTTAACCTAACTGGATGTATGGTCATCGTAGCCGTTTCCGCTATAAAAGAATAATCACAAGAAACCGCAATAGGAACTCCGATAGAATGCCCACCACCTAAAACAATTGATACAGTAGGTTTGGATAGAGAGGATAGCATTTCTGAAATAGCTAATCCCGCTTCTACATCTCCACCAACAGTGTTCAATATAACCAGGAGCCCTTCTATGTTTGGGTTCTGTTCAATAGCAACAATTTGTGGGATAACATGTTCATATTTCGTTGTCTTGTTTTGAGGCGGCAGTTGAACATGCCCTTCAATTTGTCCAATGATTGTTAAACAGTGTATTTTTGAATCCTGGGATAATTGAGGAATATTCGTTTGGCCAAGCTGTTGAATTTTGCTAACCAGACTTTCATCTTTTTTTTCACCCTGATTACCCTTATCAACTTCTTCTGAGTTTTGTTCATTTTCATATTGGTCGAATGCCATTTTTATCTCCCTTCAACGCTTGATACGTTTAGTATGAACGAGATAAATAATTTCATTCTTTACAGCTTGTACAGTATTTTTATTTTAGTTTCTTTGATCCTCATCATAACAAACTAAATCATCCAAACCTATAATTGTGTACATATGCAATGATATTCCATCCCCCCTGACTTACCCTATAAGCGAAAGGTACATTTTAAAAATAAAGCCTTATGGTTTAATTACAGTAATGATGAAACAAGAAAGTTATCCATTCTCAAATAAAAAATCCTAGCGAGCTAGGATTTTTCTGTTTAGAACCCTTAAGGTAGAAATCCATCTTTGAACATACGGAATTCTTCTGATAGAAGGGTATAATCAAGTTGTGTATTAGACAAATCTATTTTCGCATTTAGGACACCGATTCGGGATTTTTCTAAGTCAGTTGCTGTCAACAGACCTTCATCAAAACGTGCTTTTTGTTGTTCATATAGCTTCTCTTGTTTTTCAACGTTCTCTTCAAGTAAGTCTAACCTTTTGTGAAAAACTTCAAATTGTTCAGCGTAATTATAAGACTTTAATTCTAACTTATCATATTGATCAAACAATTGGATTTCTGCTTTTAACTGTTCAACTTCATAATATTCGACTAAATCATCTTCCGCTCTATTTCGATCTTTCACTGCTTGGTCGTAAGCTTCTTTATCAATTTGTTTATATACTTCTAGCTCTAATTCTGCAGCTACAATTTCTCCTTCAATTTGTTCGGGCGTTCTAGGTGGAATAGGATTTGTTAACTCTTCTTTAAGTGAAGCAATTTCATTTTCTAATTCAGTAATATTATTTTTGTACCTACTTACCCATAATACAGGTAAGTCTTCTGAGTCCTCTACAATATCCTTATACGTTTCAACAACCGTCCGGTAGTAAATAAGTGATGAATGACTTTGTTTCATTTCTTCTGCTAAATTTTTCGGTTCATATTCAGATGGTGGTAGCCTCTTTATGTCATCAACACCTTTGACAGATAGCTCAGTGTGCAAATCATTATCTAGCTGTTGATTCAATTGAAATTTAAGCTGATTCAACTGCTGCTGTGTTGAACTCAACGATAATTCAGCATTAGAGACACTTACTTCAGCTTGAACCACGTTTTGTTCAGACGCGATTCCCTCCCGGTATTTCTTTTCAATTTTTTCTAATTCTTGTTTGGAAATTGATAAATTATCTTGTTGAATCTTTAAAGCTTCTGTTGCCTTTTTATATTGTACAAGTAAAGAATATGCACTATACTCAATCCCCCATCTCGTGGATTTTTCAGCATAATCTTCCTGAATTTCCTGTAAATCTTCTAGCTCTTCTAATGCATCAGCTTGATATTGACGGGTCGCACTTGATAATGTAACGGTATCCTTTTCGTAAATTTGCAATGATAAGTCATTCTCAATGATTTCTTCTACTGCTTGTGAGAGTGATACAGTTACTTGTTCGTCTGCATTTATCGTCATTGCAGGTATAACGAATACTATACCTAGTGTAGTCATCCATTTTTTCATTCATTTTCACCTCATATTTTATCCTGCGATTGTTTCAGAATTAGATGCTTGTGAAGCTTTCTTTCTAGTAAAGAGCCTTTTGAACCAACTACCCATATCATCAATGATTGTGTACATAACGGGAACAAATAGCAGGGTAAAGCACATTGACACGGTTAAGCCGAAAATTACAACAATACCGATCGGTTGCTGCATTTCGCTCCCTTCACCAATCCCTAAAGCAATTGGTAGCATTCCTAGTACAGTTGTGGAAGTAGTCATTAAAATAGGTCGCAATCGACTTCCACCGGCTAATATAATAGCCTCCTTACGCTCCTTCCCTTCCCTTTTTAACTGATTAATATAGTCAACTAATACGATCGCATTATTAACGACGATACCAGCTAAGACGATCAAGCCAATAAACGCAGAGAAGCTAAGCGCAGTTCCAGTAATGAATAAGCCTAAGATGACTCCAACAATTGTTGTTGGTACTGAAAACATCACGATAAATGGATATGAAAATGATTCAAATTGTATTGCCATAACTGTATACACTAGAAAAATAGCCAATGCTAATGTAATTAAAAGGTTACCTAGTGATTCGTTAAAATCTTGTTGAACACCTTCAGTTGTAACATCATATCCTTTTGGTGCTGGGATTTGTGATAGTAGCTGTTCCACCTGTGCTGTTACCTGACGAGCATCTGCACTATCAACTATATCTGCTGTAATTGCATATTGTTGTCGCTGGTCTTCACGCTTTATTGATACAGGGCCTAACGTTTGCTCAACAGCTGCTACTGATGTTAATGGAATATGCTGTCCAGATGGTGTCTTTAACAATAAGGAAGAGAGAGCCTCCATACTTTCCGTTTCTGAATCTGGTAACTTAACAACAACATCGAACTCATCACCATTTTCACGAAGTTTTGTCGCTGTATTGCCATGAAAAATTTCACTAATTTGACCTATAATTTGACTTTGGCTTAAATGATATTTTTCTGCTAATGCGTCATCTACTTTTACAGTTAGCTGTGGCTGACCGTTAACACTTGGCACCTCAACGTTTTCAATAGATGGTATGCGTGATAGAAGAAGTTCTACTTGTTCAGTCAATGAATTTAATACCTCTTGCTCTGGACCTGATAGGCGAATAGTAAAGTCGGCACCGCCATTCACACCTCGAGTTGCTTGTCTCGTGTTAAAATCAGCACCGATAATTTTTTTCAAGTCATTTTGTATTGCATTCGCAAGAGTAACATTATCCATATTACGTTCTTTTTCATCTAGCAACAAAAGAGTTACACTAACGCTCGTTGGTTGGACTACTGTGTATTGGATATCAATGTTACTCTCATAATCTACTAATATCTTTTCCACTTCATCTGCATAACCTTCAACCACCTCAAAATCTGTACCACTATCAAAACTAGATGATATCGTAAGCTGGTCCTCTGCTGCTTGTGGGAAAGTCTCTAACTTTAGCATCGCAATTAAAAACAAACTACCCACAGTAAGTAAGAAGGTACTAAGAATCACGATCCAACGTCGCTTCAAACTCCATGTCAAAGTAGACAAATAGCGTTTTTTTAGAAATTTCATCCAACGTGGATCACTTGCAACTTTACTATCGGTTGAAGATTTTAACAATGTCGATGACATCATTGGAACTAGCGTCATCGCAACTAATAAAGCAGCAATTAATGAAAATGAAACGACTAACGCTAGTGGTAAAAAGATTTGGGTAATTTGTCCATTATCGATCAAAATCATTGGTAAAAATACAACAAGTGTTGTAGACGTTGATGCTACTACAGCAGAAATAAGTTCACTTCCTCCTTTAATAGCAGCTTGCTTGGAGTCCATGCCAGTTTGGCGGTATTTTGTTATGTTTTCTAAAATAACAATCGAACTGTCAACCATCATACCGATCCCTAGGGCTAAACCAGATAATGTGATGATATTTAACGTTTGATCAGCGTAATTAACTAAAATAAACGTACAAATAATTGCAAAAGGAATAGATAAACCAATTACTGCCGTTGCACGAACACTTCTTAAGAAAAACAATAAAACTAGTATTGCAAAAGCTCCACCTGCTAATAAACTAGTCGTAACACCATCTATTGAATCCTTAATAAATGTTGATGTATCCATTACAACAATAAATTCAACACCTTCGTCTAATTCCCGCTGAACTTTATTTAATTCCTCATGTATCGCATCAGATATATTAACAGTATTTGTCCCCGATTGCTTTGAAATAGACAATAATACAGTTGGTTCATGGTTCAATCTAGTAATCGTCTGACGATCACTCACCGTATCTGATATTGTTGCAACTTCCTCAATCGCAATGGTTTTACCACTAGCAAGTGGAATTAGAGTAGCTTTGATATCATCGATTGACTGATACTCACCATCAACACGAATTTGGACAACTTGATTCCCTTGAATCACATCACCTACGGTTGCAGATGTATTTTTTCCCCTCATTGAGTTCACCACATCGGAAACTGTTAGGTTATATTGTTCAAGTAATAATGGCTCGATGATTACTTGTATTTCCCTCTGCTCTCCACCTTCTATGTCAACCGCAGCGACACCTTCGATCTTTTCAAAGTTTGGTGCAATATCCTTAGCAATCTGTTCAAGAGATGTAACATCTTTTCCGGTTAAGCCTAGATAAATGATTGGCATACTATTAATATCAAATTTTGAAACTGCTGGTGCATCAGCATCATCTGGTAATATACTACTTACCCTTGATAACTTCTGTTGCAGCTCTGATACCGCTTCGTCTAACTCAATTGAGGTAGAGTACTCTATGATGATAGACGACGCACCAGTTCTAGAAGTTGATGAAATGGATTCTACTCCATCTAAAGATGCAATTTGTTTTTCAAGCGGCTCCGTAATTAGCTTTTCAATCTCTTGTGGAGATGCACTGCTGTAAGTAGTCGAAACTGTAACAACATTTTCTTCAATTTCTGGTAATAGATCTAAAGGTATATCACGAAGTGATATCATACCGATTATTATTACACAAATCGCAAGCATTATTACACTTACAGGGCGCTGTACCGCTGTTTTTAATAAATGCATTATTCACCACCTCGATCATCCGATTCCTCTTTTGAATCTTTGTCTGATTTATCGTTTTCGTCTTGCTGATCTTGTGGGTTTGTAGCTTCTTTTGAATCTTGCTCCATTATTTCTAGTTCTTCACCAGGGAGCAATACGTTCATTCCATCAGATACTAGCTTATGTCCATTAATTATAAGTTCATCACCTTCTGATACTTCTCCTGTTATTGCAGACAAATCAGATTGTAAGTTCAGAACTTCTACATCCCGTCTCGCTGCTTTGCCATCTTCAACGACAAAAACATATGTATTGTCACCTTTTTGTATAATTGAATGTGTTGGAACTAACAGCTCATTTTCTACTAAAATATCAGTAAAGATTAACTGAACTACTTCTCCCCCACTCATATTTGTTGTTTCGCCTTTGAAATGTAACTCTACTTCAAAAAGCCCTTCATCATTCCGCGTTGAAGAAATAAAAGTCACTACTGCTATTAACGCTTCAGATTCTGTTGCTCTATCCACTTTTACTTCTTTACCTAATGTGAGTAGATTTTTCTGCTCCTGGGTAATTTGCGTTTTCACCATATAATTGGACACATCCGAAATCGTTAACAAAGCTTTTTGTGGGGATACATTTTCCCCAACTACGTAATTAACTGCTTTTACCTCACCAGAGATAGGCGCATATACTACAGTGTCTTGAATATTTCGTTCAGATTGACCAACTTTCGTACTAGCCTGCTGTACTGAGATTTTTGCTTGTTCAACTGAGATTGCTGCTTTTTCTACATCTTTTTCAGCTGAAGCAACGTCTATTTTGGCATTTTCAATATTTATTTCATCTTGCTCAAATGATTGTTCATCAGCTGCATTTAATTGTGCCTTTTCATAATTAATTTCAGCTTGCTGTTCTCTTTGCTCGGCTTGCTCTACTTCTTGTAAAGATACAGCACCATCCTCGTATAAACGCTCAAGTCGTTCACGGTTTATAGTTGCATCTTCCCATTGTTGTTGTAGATTCGCTAAGTCTAAATCAGTTTGGGACGTGCTCGTTTCGTCATTCGCTTGTTTATCACTTAATGCAAGTTCAGCTTTAGTTAGATTTGCCATTACTTGCTCCAAACGATTTTCAGCTTGCTCTTTAGCAACAATGGCACTTTCTAATTGTTGCTTTGCATTTGCTAAAGAAATTTGGTCAAGCTGTAAGCCATCTGTATAACTTTTCCCATCAATGTCAGCTATAACTTGTCCATTTTTTACCAAATCGCCATTTTTAACATTTATTGATAGTAATTCACCACTAACTTTAGCCACAACCTCAACAACAGATGCTGGAACCACATCTCCTATTAAACGTTTTTGGGCTTCAAGATTACCCTTTTCCACACTTTGAGTTTCAACCGCAACACTTTGTATTGCAGTCATATTATTATTCTTGGTACCAGCTTCTCCATTTACATTCGAACCCGCTGAACAACCAGTTAATAATAAAACAACGGCCACTAGTATACTAACTTTATTCCCCACCAATTCACTTACAGCTCCTTTTCTATAAACCAAAAATATGTCCAAATGATAATTATAATGGAATTAATTACATTCATAAAGCTATAACTATCGATTTGACGAAACTATGTTATTAACTTTTGTATCTCCTTTATAAGTATATATTACAGCTTAGAGTATACAAATTGATTACCCTTACATTTAAGATTATACATCTTACATTTTTGTCACATAACACTTTATAGTCTTGGGTTTTTCCTAGCTATTGTAAATAGCTGTTTCCGTTTGGTATTAAGAAGTATACACGTGCACAACTAGATTTTCGGCATCTTTTCTTTTGTACAACGATAACTAATGATATAAAACTTTGTGGTACTAAGTTGATAACGATATCAACAACGTTTATGAAAAGAGCCTTGTGAATAAATAAAGAGTGTTGAGGAAAATACTTCTATCTCAACACTACAATAATGGAAAGTAAACGGTATATAATTAACTTCAAACCCTTAAGATAGAAAGTACACTTGATCAACTTGTTGAAATTCGTGAAAAAGTGAAGACTCTATTCACAAGTACAGGTTCCTACGCTATTTACAGAGCTAGATGTATTAAAATCTTACAAGCTGACCAAAAATCATTACACTTCCATTATAATCGGCAAAATCATTGGACGTCGTTTTGTTTGTTGGAACAAAAATTCATTTAAAGCATCCCGAATACTTATTTTGATTGAATTCCATTCAATTACATACCCTTTAACACACTGAGCTATAATTTTGTTTACAATCTCGCAAGCTTGTTCTATAAGTGATTCTGATTCCCTTACATAAACAAATCCTCTTGTAATGATTTCGGGCCCTGATGCAATTTGCTTTTTTACTTTATCAAGTGTTACGACAACGATAAGAATACCATCTTTAGATAGTAGTTTACGATCTCGTAATACGATGTGTCCTACATCGCCAACGCCTAAACCATCAATTAAGATATTGGCAGCAGGGACTTTTTCTCCTGTCGAAACTTTACCGTTATTAAATTCAACTACATCACCATTATCTACAATTAAAACATTTTCAGATTTCACCCCAACTGAAAGTGCCAATTTAGCATGAGCACTTTGCATTCGATACTCGCCGTGGGTTGGTATAAAGTAGGTAGGCTTCATCATATTTAACATCAATTTAAGCTCTTCTTGGCTTCCGTGACTAGAAGTGTCAGTTAGTTTTTTGTTATAAACGACATTGGCTCCAATACGAAGAAGATGATCAATTGTTTTTGAAACAATTAGTTCACTTCCAGGGATGACTGGCGAAGCGATTAAAACCGTATCTTTCGGTTGTATATGTACAGGTTTATTTGATTGAGTTGCCATTTTTGATAAAGCAGCCATAGGCTCGCCCTTCGTTCCACACGTTAAAATTAATACTTGATGATCTGGTAATTTTTCAATTTGATTTAGAGGTGTAATTATATCATCACTTACTTTTAAATAGCCTAAGTCTATTGAAAGCATAACTATGTCATAAATGTGCCTTCCCACAATGGCTACTTTACGATTATTCTCTTCGGCTGCATCAAACACTTGTTGAATTCGATTAATATTAGATGCAAAGGTTGCTACTACAACACGGTTTGGAGCACTGTAAATTCCCTCAGAAATTTCTTGCCCAATGACCGATTCGGATACAGAATATCCTGGTTTATCAGCATTGGAGCTATCAGATAAAAGAAAAAGCACCCCTTCTTTGCCTATAGATGCCATCCTATCAATATCAGCGGTTTCCATTCCAACAGGTGTTTGGTCAAATTTGAAATCCCCAGTATGTACAATTGCACCTTCAGCTGTATGAAAACAAATGCCAACACAATCTGGTATACTATGAGTTGTTCGGAAAAAAGATACTTTCACTTTATTAACTGTCAATATTGACGTTGCTGTTACTTCATTCAATAAGTCATCAGCCGTCAGTCCATGCTGTTTTAATAATTGCCCTACTAAGGCTAATGTTAATTTCGTACCATATATCGGTACTCTTAGCTCTTTCAATACATAAGGTATGGCACCGATATGGTCTTCATGACCGTGGGTTAAAAATATCCCTTTCACTCTCTCCTTATTTTTAATTAAATAATTAATATCAGGAATGACAGCGTCAACCCCGAACATTTCACCCTCTGGATATTTAAGCCCAGCGTCAACTACAAAAATATCTGTATCTATTTCCACTACATGCATATTTTTGCCGCTTTCACCTAGCCCTCCAAGCGCAATTAATCTTATATTGTCTTTCTTTTCATTCAATATAATATCCTCCTATGTACAATTTACCCGTCGCTAAATAACTTACGTCCATTATAACTGATGCATGAATTTGAATACAAGTTAATTAACGGGGCGATTTGCACATATATTAAGACTATTTTTCACATTGATTATCGCTACCTCCCCTTAGATATTAGCAAGCAATCTAGCGTTCGTTGCTTCATTTATCCTCTTAACATATGGGTCTCTCATAAACCTCATATTACAAGTCCATTGATAGTAATAGCGACAAAGATTACAAAAAAAGAGCCATCACAATTGTGATGGCTCTTTCCTTCATTAAATTTGCTGTAGTAGTTCGGATAATTTAACCCTTTCATGCTCCGCTAAAGGCACTAACGGTAATCGAACTGAACCAACATCTAGTCCGCGTATTTGTAAAGCTGTTTTTACTGGTGCAGGACTCGGTGCCATAAAAAGACCCGTCATAACAGGTAATAGTTTCTGGTGAAGCAATGCTGATTCATTTAACTTATTATTGCGATATGCATGGATCATTTCCTGCATCTCGTTGCCAATAACATGCGATGCAACAGACACGATCCCACTGCCCCCTATTGCAAGTATAGGAAGAGTTAAACCATCATCTCCACTATATAAAAGAAAACCTTCGTCAGTATTTGCGATGATTTCTGTCATAGCGTTTAAATCACCACTGGCGTCTTTTACCGCAACGACATTGTCAATTTTTGAAAGTTTAATAATTGTCTCTGGTGAGATATTAGTTATTGTTCTGCTTGGAACATTATAAAGCATTACAGGAAGCTTTGTGCTGTTGGCGATTGCTTTAAAATGTTGGTATAAACCTTCTTGATTTGGTTTATTGTAATACGGTGCTACAAGAAGAATCGCATCTACTCCTGTTTCTTCAGCTTTTTTTGTTAATTCAATAGATGCATACGTATTATTACTTCCAGTACCAGCAATGACTGGAACCCTTCCAGCTACTTCTGAAACCACATGTTGGAACAAAGCGATTTTTTCTTCAGTAGATAAGGTTGCTGATTCACCTGTAGTACCTGAAATGACAAGGGAGTCTGTACCATTGTCAATTAAGTAATTTACGAGTTGGCTAGTTTTCGAAAAATCAATATTGCCACGATTATCGAATGGTGTAACCATCGCAGTAGCCACATTCCCGAAATCAATCAATCTTCCCACTCCTTACTAATATTTGTAAAAGGATACTTCAAAAAGTCCGGAACAAACTTATGCACTAGATCAAAGTAGTCTGTTCTTCTCCTCTTGTTGTCCCCAATAGTGAACACTATCATGATGTTTTATGATTATTACTTCCGACTTCGTGATTTTCTCCTGAAAGTTGAAAGGCATCGTGTAATGCATTGACAGCTTTTACCATATCATCCTGTTTAACTAACACCCAAATGGTTGTATGGCTATCAGCTGATTGTAAAATTTGAATTCCTAGTTCTGATAAAGCTGTGACGATTTTCGCTGTTACTCCAGGAACACCATTTATTGCAGCACCGACAGTAGACACCTTTGCACAATTTCTTGTGATGATTGGATCATAACCTTTGCGTTTTAAGATTTCAATCGCATGATCTGTTAATTCATCAGGAATTGTGTACACTACGCCATTTGGTGTAATGTTAAAAAAGTCAACACTAATTTTTTCATTAGCCATTGCTTGAAACACTTCTGTTTGAAGGTTAAACTCATTTTCTTTAGCAAACACTTTGATTTGTGTAACATTAGAAACATAAGCAATGCCTGTAATAAGTCGTTCTTTCACATCGCAACCTTTATTATTTTTATCCAATGTGGTAACAAGTGTCCCTGGTGAATTGGAATAAGTTGAACGAATTCTAATCGGAACCTTAGCTTGCATAGCAATTTCAACAGCACGAGGATGTATAACCTTTGCTCCTTGATAAGCCATATTACATATCTCATTATATGTTACTATGTCTAATGGTTTTGCTGAAGAAACGACGCGTGGGTCAGCCGTCATGACACCCTCTACATCTGTGAAAATATCTATCCATTCTGCTTGAAGTGCAGCACCGAGAGCTGCAGCAGATGTATCACTGCCACCACGACCAATCGTAGTTACATCTCCATACTTCGTAGCTCCTTGAAATCCAGCTACTACGATAACATCATAATCAGCTAGTAACGAAATGACACGATCGCATTTCATATCTGTAATCTTTGCATTCGTGAAGTCATCATTCGTGCGAAAACCTGCTTGTGCACCAGACATTGCAGTTGCTTGAATTCCAAAAGAATTTAACATATTTGAGAAAACCACACTGGAAATTATTTCACCACAAGATAGCAACATATCATGTTCGCGTTTACTTATCATACTTTTATCTGAACCTAACAAATCAATTAAAGTATCTGTTGCATAAGGGGCGCCTTTTCTACCCATAGCAGAAACAACCACAACAACTTTATAGCCCTCTGATAATGCATGTTCAATATGCTCCCTAGCTAGGTTACGACCCTTTTCGTCTTTTACAGAAGTTCCTCCAAATTTTTGAACGATGATTTTCATTATTACACCTCTTGTAGTTTTCCAACTTCATACAAGATTTAACTCAGCTTATATGAATTTACACTAAATTTAATTTATATAGACTTTCTGCAATTTGCACAGAATTCCAAGCTGCACCTTTGAGTAAATTATCAGATACTACCCACATGTGAAATCCATGATCACGGTCTAAATCTTTACGTATTCTACCTACAAAAACATCGTTTTTACCTACACTATGGGCAGGCATTGGATAGACCTGTTCTGCTGTATTGTCTTGAACGACTACACCAGGTGCATCCGATAGTACATTAATTACATCTTGCGCTGCAACATTCTGATCCTTAATCTCAAAATATACTGATTCAGAATGCCCTGTTTCTATAGGAAGACGAACGCATGTCGCTGCAACTTCTAAATCTGGTCTATGCATAATCTTTTTTGTTTCATTGATCATTTTCATCTCTTCAAACGTAAAACCATTATCTTGGAATTTATCAATTTGTGGCACCGCGTTAAACGCTATTTGATAGTGCTTATCGTCTCGACTTACCGGTAGCACAGCCGGAGTAAATTCTTCATTTTCGATAATTGCTTTTGTTTGATCTTTTAATTCTTTAATTGCAGCTGCACCTGCACCAGATACTGCCTGATATGTTGAAACTAAGACTTTTGTTAGTCCAAATGCTTTTTGAATAGGTTCTAATGCAACGACCATTTGAATGGTCGAACAATTCGGATTAGCAATAATTCCTTGATGGTTTTTAAGATCATCTTCATTTACTTCAGGAACAATGAGAGGTACATTTTCATCCATTCTGAACGCGCTTGTATTATCCACAACAATCGCACCATGCTTCACCGCTTCTGGTGCAAATCTTTTTGAAATACTACCACCTGCACTAAAAAGAGCTATGTCCACACCTTGAAAACTCTCTGGTGTTGCAACTTGCACTTCTACTTCATTCCCATTAAACAACACTTTTTTTCCTGCTGAACGCTCTGACGAAAGCAAGGTTAGCTTTGCTACCGGGAATTTTCGCTCTTCTAAAGTTTTGATCATTTGTTGTCCTACTGCCCCTGTTGCTCCTAAAACTGCCACATGATATCCTTTAACGTGCTCCATTTTATTGCCCCTTTCGAAAGTAACCAACTAAGGTATCATTCATCATTAATGAGGAATAGTTCATCTGTTCCCCTATTTTATAATAAACAATATTTTATCATATTCACGCATTAAAGAAGAGCAGTTTTTAAATAAAATCCCTCATAATTTTGCACTTCTATTATATTTTATCAAGTTTATTCAAAGTTGGCTATCTTGAAAGCGCTCAATTATTACTGGTTGTAATTGTCGACCTTCCAGAGCTGATAATACGGTACCCTGTAGCTTATCCATATCAGCAACCATAGAATTTGGTTTCTTTACCGGTGCGTCTTGACCAAAAGGTATAAAGTATATATTTTTCGTAGCCATTAACCTCATTAAATTGACACCATTCAAGCCAAGCGCATCATTTGTTGAAATACCAACAACCACCGGTCTTTGGTTTCTTAACGTTGCTTTTGCAGCCATTAGTACTGGGGAATCAGTCATTGCGTTAGCAAATTTGCTCAATGAATTACCTGTTAATGGAGCAATTACCATGCAATCTAAAGGAATTTTTGGTCCAAGCGGTTCTGCTTTTACAATTGTATTGATTACTTCTTGACCTGTTAGCTCTTCAATTTTTCGTATCCAACCTTCACCTTCGCCAAACCGAGTGTCGGTTGTTTGAACAGTGTGAGAAACAACAGGCAATACCTCTGCACCTGACTTAATTAGTTGCTTAATTTGTGGTACTACCGCATCATAGGTACAATGTGAACCTGTTAAGCCGAAACCTATTCTTTTCCCAACTAACGACATTATTCGTCCACCTTTCTTTGTTGTAAGTCTTCAATTAACAATTGAGACAGTACATTGGCAACAATTTGACCTGCTGTTTTTGGTGCAACGATACCTGGTAAGCCAGGTGCTAAAAACGCTTTAATGCCGCGTTTTTCTGCGTAACGAAAATCGGTTCCACCTGGTTTTGTTGCCAGATCAACAATTAATGTATGGGCTGGCATTCTAGAAATCACGCCTGCTGTCACAATAGGATGAGGAATGGTATTAATACACACATCAATATCACTAACTTCTTTATTTAATAACGATAAATGAAAAGGCTCTATCCCCATTTCATAGATTCTAGCTAAATGTTCTGATCGCCTTGCACCAACCTTCACCATAGCTCCTAGTGAGTGAAAAGAACGAGCAACGCTCATGCCAATCCTACCAAACCCTAATACGGCTACTTTTGAATTATGAATGGTAAAATCGGTATTTTGAATGACCATCATGATCGTACCCTCAACTGTAGGTATTGAGTTGTATATCGCCACATCATCTCTTTCCATTATTTGTACGAGTTTTCTATTAGATGCTGTCGTAAGTTGATCCAAGTATTCGTTACTAATACCCGTATATATCGCACAATGTTCTGGTGTTTGTAATAACATTTCTTTTGTTAGCACTACTTTTTCATTTGAAAATATTGTTTCTATTTTTCCTTCATTGTTCGTTCCAGCTATAGGTAATACGATGGCACTTATATCTGAATATTTAAGTTCGTCAATTTGCTCTTTAGTAGCCCCAGTAAATCCATGGTCTAGCTGATCAAACCCTATTAATGATAACTTTGCATCTAACTCAGTTAGCTTCCGTATGACCTCAAGTTGACGTGCATCTCCACCTATAACAGCGATGTTCATGCCTGTTAGCATTAAATTCACCTTCTTTTGATGATAAATTACGCGCAAAATGTGTAGGATAAATGCCTATATATTCCCGTTCCTTTCACATTTTATGTTATGGGATTTCATAAGGTGAATGATTACAAAAAAAAAGACTAACCAAATCCAGTTAATCTTTTATTATTGCCTCTATAGTGATATGACGTTATTATCATAAGGCTCTTTTTGGAACCTTTATAACGATTGAAGCAGTAAATTAGGGGGATATGTGACCGTATGGGTTTTAGAAGAAAAATTGCCATGAAACTTTAGTTGTATACGTACTTATTTTTTCTAACGATAAACCACAAACAATTCGAACACAGCCTTTCGTAAAAATAGCTGACGACGAATTTAATAACTTCTATCTCTTTGTACCGAAGGTAGAAGTTGAAGCAAATTCTAGTTACAGTACAAAATCAACCATCTATGTAAAAAAGATTATGCATTAAAGACACCGATTGATAGCTCGGCTAAAAGACTGTTAGACGCACATTATCACAAATAGAGATACTCAATCAGGTGGAGTATCATTTCCACCTGATCACAACCTCTAACATCTCATTTTTAAAGTTTCACTCGTTTGTTTCAGTTTCTGGTATGTCTATAATCACCATATCGGATCCAATTTTTTTAATATGCTTCCAAGGAACACGCACTTCAGTGCCTTGCTTTCGAAATCCAAACCATTTTAATGTTGGAATAATTAATGCATTTATCTGTCCAGTTTGTTCATTGATCTCTAAGTCAGTTTGGCCTAGTACTCCTAATCTTTCTGCTCTTTTGACATCAACAATTTCCTTGCCACTTAATTCACTTAATCTCATTTTTTATCCTCCTCTCTACTACATTGTAGGGGATAAACATAAAAAAAATGCCTACAAGTTTCTATAGGCATAAAATCGTTTGGACGATCATGTTGAAGATGGCTTATTTGCCTACCGGCAATATACCGTCAGGACTAATGAGAGCTGTGGAGAACTGTTCAGTAAAAAGTTCTCTTGCTAAACGATTGACACTCTCTTCACTAACTGAATCAATATCTAATAGTACCTCATCTAATGACCGATGACGTTTTAACAACAGTTCGTTTTTACCGTTTCTACTCATTCGACTATTGGTACTTTCAAGACTTAATGTTAAATTTCCTTTCATTTGTTCCTTATTATTTTTTAACTCTTTTGTACTAATACCGTCATTTTTTAAGTCTAATAACGTTTCTTGGACGGTATCAAATAATGTTTCAAGCTGATGTTTTCCTGTTCCGCCATATATCGTAACCATACCATTATCTTGATAAGAGGAATGATAAGAAAATATGGAATAGGCTAATCCCCTTTTTTCTCTAACCTCTTGGAATAAGCGGCTACTCATACTTCCACCTAAGATATTATTTAACACGATAAGACTATAAATATCCTTATGTCCTACAGGTAACCCGTTAAATCCCATACATAGATGAGCCTGTTCTGTTTCTTTTTTACGTACTAATTTGTCCGTATGGAAAGATGGCGTCGTTAATTCATCAACCGTTACTTCAGATTCATAAGACCCAAATTGTTGCTCAACATCTTTAATAAAGCTCTCATTAATGTTACCAGCTACTGAAATCACGACATTTTCAGGTGTATATGTATTTTTCATATAATCTCGTAAAGCTTCTCCATTGAATGTTTCAAGCGTCTCTTCTGTACCCAAAATTGGATAGCCTAATGAATGCTGACCAAAGGTAGCTTTACTTAATAAATCGTGTACAATGTCGTCAGGAGTGTCTTCGTACATTTTAATTTCTTCAAGCACAACGTTCTTTTCCTTCTGTAGCTCTTCCTCATCAAAGACAGAATTAAAAAACATGTCCGACAGTATATCCAAAGCGTATGTAGCATGCTCATCAAGTACTTTTGCATAGTAACAAGTATATTCTTTGGACGTGAAGGCATTTACTTGTCCACCGATACTATCAAATGCTTCTGCAATCTCTTTAGCGGAACGATTAGTTGTCCCTTTAAAGAACATATGCTCTAAAAAATGTGAAATTCCATTATTCTGTTCATTTTCATTACGTGATCCAGTTTTAATCCAAATACCAATTGCAACTGAACGAACAGAAGGTATATTTTCTAACACAATTCTTGCACCATTTTGGCATGTATATTTCTTAATCAACTTCGTTCCTCCTTAGTTACTGCATTATTAACTAGTTTCTCACCTATTAAATTGTAAAAATAAGGTGTCTTTAAGCGAACGTACCTTCATCGTAAGATTCGTTCTTCACTTAGTAATGTAGTAACATCAACTATTTGTAATTTTTTTTGCTTAATTGAAAGTATTAATGTTTCAAGTGCTTGGGTTGTTGAAGAAGTTGGATGCATTAAGATCATTGCACCTTTATGTACTTTAGTCATTACGCGGTCTACTATTACATGAGGCTCTGGGCGTTGCCAATCAATTGTATCAACACTCCACATAATCGTCCCCATATTTAGCTCAGATGCAATTTCTACAACTTCATCTCGAATGCTTCCACTAGGTGGAGCAAACAAAGTTGAGGATTTATTTGTCGTTGCCTGAATGATGTCGTTTGTCTTAACTAATTGATCGCGGATTTCATCCGAACCCATCAATCTTAAATTTGGATGTGAGTACGAATGATTTCCAACCTCAAAACCAGCGTCCACTATCATTTTTGCAAGGTCAGGGTTCTCTTTTACCCAGCGACCTTCCAGAAAAAAAGTAGCTTTTACTTTATGTTTATTTAATATTTCTAACATTGATGGGATGTACTCTGTTCCCCAAGCAACATTTATTAGGAAAGCAACCATCGGTTTATCTGGATGTCCTCTATATATTGGCGAAGGAGGTAAATCCGATAAGTGGATATTAGGCTTAACTTGTTGAAATACAAGTTTTTTCTCATCAAAATTACCCTCTTTTTTCATATTCTCATAAGAAGCCTCTATATCAACTTGTAAACCATTATACCCAGGTGTTGCTTTCCACACTTTATGAACCTCAGCATTCTGTGCAGGAATCTTATATTGAGGAGCTTTCTCCTTTATTTCTATGTAAAGTGAATCCATTTGCTTTGCTACAGTCATCGTACTGTTTTTTAACCCTTTTACGTAACTAGTTGTAAACGGATTTTGGACTGCACCAATAGTAATAATTAATATTGTTATAAAAGCAAGAATCTGCACTGATAACTTTCTCATTAGTTTTCCCCCTTTATACTAAAAAATATGTATAATGAGGACAAGGTAGAACAACTAACATTGAAGATGTTATTCAAAATGCAGATGATGTGTTGGTCGCACGTTTAAGTCTTCTCCCTCTATAGGGTTCTTTTAACATACATGATCACTAAAATTATATGTCGTTCTAACAAATAAATAAGACTACATTTAGATTGTAAATGCCATCTTCTCTTCAAATCACATATAGCTTCGTTTTGCTGCTGTAGGTTTGTAGCAATAAAGTTGCTAAAAGAAAGCCTTAAGAAAAACTCGGCTTTAATGCCGAGCTGTCTATGCTATAAATAATGGAAACAAATTTTTAAAGTTTTGATGCGTTCGCACAGCTTGTTGAACTAGAGAATACACGTAAACTCTAGCGTTTGTGACATCTTTACTATTTTTTATAATCGATAAACCTTCACCTTGCTGTCCATTTTTTGAAAATATACAACAAAGTTTACGAAAAAGCTTAAGATTTTTGTTCTTGTTCCTTTTGCTCTCGTAAAACTGCTTTTCTTGATAAGTTAACTCTTCCTTGCTTATCAATTTCTATTACTTTCACTAAAATTTCATCGCCAATTTTGACAACATCCTCTACTTTGCCAACACGTTCTTCAGCAAGTGCAGATATATGAACAAGGCCATCTTTTCCACTAAATAACTCAACAAAAGCACCAAATTTTTCAATTCTTTTTACTTTACCTAGATAAAGTTGGCCGACTTCAATTTCACGAACGATATCTTCAATAATTTTCTTCGCCTTTTGATTCATTTCTTCATCCATATGAGAAATAAAGACAGTTCCATCTTGCTCGATATCGATTTTTACCCCAGTCTCTTCAATAATTTTATTAATTTGTTTACCACTTGGGCCAATTACATCTCTTATTTTATCCGGATTAATCGACATAGTGAATATTTTTGGTGCATACTCAGACAGAACTTGGCGTGGCTCGCTAATTGTTGCAAGCATACTATTTAATATTTCTATCCGACCTTTTTTAGCCTGCAGTAATGCTTCTTCTAAAATTTCACGTGATAAACCTTCAATTTTAATATCCATTTGCAATGCTGTTACGCCTTTTTCAGTACCAGCTACTTTGAAGTCCATGTCACCTAGATGATCTTCCATTCCTTGAATATCTGTTAATACTGTATAATGCTCATCCGATTTTACTAGTCCCATTGCAATACCCGCTACAGGTGCTTTAATTGGAACACCGGCATCCATCATAGCTAATGTACTAGCACATATACTAGCTTGTGATGTTGAACCGTTAGACTCTAACACTTCGGATACGAGCCTAATTGTATAAGGAAATTCCTTCTCAGATGGGATTACTTGTTCAAGTGCACGTTCACCTAAGGCACCGTGTCCAATTTCACGACGTCCTGGACCACGCATTGGACCCGTTTCTCCAACACTAAAAGAAGGGAAGTTATAATGATGCATAAATCTTTTCGACTCTTCAATGCCAAGCCCATCTAAAATTTGTACATCCCCTAAAGCTCCTAATGTACAAATACTCAATGCTTGGGTTTGTCCACGTGTAAATAAACCTGATCCATGAGTTCTTGGTAAAATTCCAATAGTTGATGAAAGAGGTCGTATTTCATCACCTTTACGTCCATCAGGCCTAACCTTCTCTACTGTAATGAGGCGACGAACTTCTTTTTTAACTAATTTAGCTAAAATTTCATTTACTTGCTTTAAAGTGTCTTCGCTTGCATCTTGCTCTTCATACTTTTCAATTACAGATGCTTTAACTTGGTTAATTGCTTGCTCTCTAGCTTTTTTTTCAAAGACTTGTACTGCCTTGTTAATATCTTCCTCTGCGAGTGCTCTAATTTCGTTCTCAAGTACTTCATCAACTTCATAAAGTGTTACTTCCATTTTTTCTTTACCAATTTCCTGAACAATTTGTTGCTGGAATGAAATAAGCCTTTTAATCTCTTCATGTCCAAACATAATTGCTTCAAGCATCGTTTCTTCTGGAACTTCTTCTGCACCAGCTTCAACCATGTTAACGGCATCTATTGTACCAGCGACTACTAAATGAATATCGCTTTCCTCCATTTGTGAAACCGATGGATTAATGATAAACTCACCATCAATTCTACCAACAACAACACCAGCGATAGGACCGCTAAACGGAATATCTGATACCGATAACGCCAACGAAGATCCGAACATAGCTGCTTGCTCAGATGAACAATCTTGATCCACACTCATGACCATACTTACCACTTGGACTTCATTTCTAAATCCATCAGGGAATAATGGGCGAATTGGTCTATCGATTAGTCGACTAGCTAAAATCGCCTTTTCACTTGGTCTCCCTTCTCTTTTAATAAAGCCTCCTGGAATTTTCCCAACAGCATATAATCGCTCTTCATAATTGACTGTTAGAGGAAAGAAGTCAACTTTTTTAGGTTCTTTCGAAGCTGTAGCAGTACTAAGAACAACTGTATCTCCATAACGTACCAACACTGCACCATTAGCTTGTTTCGCTAATTGACCTACTTCTACGGTTAGCTTCCTACCGGCCCATTCCGTAGAAAAGATTTGCTTATCTTGTCCCATATTCATGCCCCTCTCTATTCTTTATATTGTTACTTTAGTATGAACTTTATTTTACAAGTTTTATGTATATTTTTTGCTAACAAAAAAGCGGGAATCCTCTCCCGCTTTCTGTTGATTATCGACGTAAGCCAAGTTTATTAATTAGTTCGCGGTAACGTGTAACATCTTTATTACGTAAGTAATTTAATAGGTTACGGCGTTTACCTACCATTTTTAAAAGACCTCTACGTGAATGATGATCTTTTTTGTGAACACGTAAATGATCGTTCAAATTATTAATTTCCTCAGTTAGGACAGCAATTTGAACTTCTGGAGAACCAGTATCACTTTCATGAGTCTTGTATTGACCAATTAGTTCATTTTTACGTTCTTGTGTGATAGCCATCCATTTCACCTCCTCAAAATAATCCCCAGTTACCGAGCAAACGTTGGTGAATCGTCTTGCCAAGCAACGGTTCTTTTCATAATACGTATAATAGGTTACACCTTTTTATGACAAAAAGCAAGTCTGTTCCTTATTTTTTTCAAAGTACTTGATTGCTTCTTGTTTATCCACTTCAATTTGCTGTACTAAGTCTTCAATGCTTGAAAATTTTTGCTCGTTACGAATTCTGTCATGCCATTCTATTACGACTTGTTCACCGTATATCATTTCATCGAAATGGAAAATATGAACTTCTACAGAAGGCTTCAGGTCTTCTTTCTTATTAAATGTTGGTTTAAAACCTACATTACAAACACCCTGATACCACGTTGATTTTACTTTGATTCGAACAGCATATACTCCTACAGCAGGATATATATGATTGTCTTCTAGTTTGACATTAGCAGTTGGAAACCCAATCGTTCTTCCTCTTTTATCCCCATCAATCACGATACCAGTTACATGATAGTTACGGCCTAAAAAGCTAGGAAGTGATTTCATATTACCGTTCTTTATCATCGTACGTATAGCTGTAGAACTAATCTTCTCATTGCCTTCTGTCAATTTATCAACTGTCGTTTGCGCGAATTGATTTCTTGAATGAAACGGCAACGTTTCCATCGTACCCTTACCTAATTTACCATAAGTGAAATCAAAGCCAGCAACAACGTGCTTAGCATGCAAATTAATAATATAATCGTCAACGAATTGCTGAGGTAATAAATTTGCAAACTCGCTCGTGAATTTCACAACATACAACATGTCTACACCCAAATTGGCAATATATTGCTCCTTAGCTGCTTGTGTAGTAATATACTCAACATGTTTTTCTTTACTTGCTAGGACAACTGAAGGATGAGGAAAAAAAGTCATCACTGCACTTTTCATACCGAGTTGATTAGCAATTTCTTTCGCAGTTTTTATCACTTTTTGATGACCTAAGTGCACTCCATCAAAAAAGCCTAATGCCAAAACTGTTTCTGGGATTAATTCCTTTTTCATTTGATGAGGATGAGATATATTTATAACTTTCATTTATTGCTCACCTTTTCTTATTCTTACTCGTTTGTTACCTTTTTGTAGAAGGCTCTTTTCATTCGCTTTGCTGCTATCGTTCCTATATGATAGAAATGTCATTTTACGCAGCAGGCATCGTTTTAATGAAGAAAAAATCCCATGAAATCTAGCTGTATCATCGTTTATTTCTAGGTACTATTAACAACTAGCTATGAGAAGGTAGCCTTGTAGAAATAGGAAATATGATCGCACATTAAAGCTATACCGTAACTAACACTTTTTTTGGCTTCATCAAATGCATTTTTTCTGGATGTTTTATATATAATGCTAAACATTGATTAAAACGATCCACCATACAAAAAGGCACATTAACTTCTATATCTGATAGTTCTTCCGCCATAGGCAAAACTGCACCATTTTTCACTTTCTCTGCTACTTTATCATTTATTTGTAATTTCGGCAAATGAGTAAGTGCGCTTTCAATCGTTAATAATTTCTCCTCTACTTCACCATCATTGACCAACTGCTCGATTTCATCAAAAGATAAGCATTGTTGTAGTGAGAAGCTGCCCGACTCAGTTCGAATAAGGTTGGACATATGAGCCGGAAACCCTAACAGTTCACCAATCATGACTGCTACTGTACGGACGTATGTACCTTTGCTACACGAAATTCTAAATCGAAAAGAAACTGTATCATTAGTATATAACTCCCGGTCATCTAATAAAGACAGCTCGTGGATAGTAATCGTCCTTGTTGGCCGCTCTACCTCAATGCCTTGACGGGCATACTCATATAACCTTTTGCCATTTACTTTTACTGCTGAGTACATAGGTGGAGTCTGTTCGATTTGTCCAGTTAACTGGTTAAACACTTGTAAAACTTCTTGTCGACTAATCACTCGATCTACCTTTTTTTCTGCTACAACCTCCCCAGAAGCGTCTTCAGTAGTTGTGGAAAAGCCGAGTGTAACCTCGCCTTCATACACTTTATTTTCGGCTGTGAGAAACTCAACAACTTTTGTAGCTTGACCAACACATAATGGCAAAACACCGGTTACATCCGGGTCTAAAGTGCCTGTATGGCCTATTTTTTTTGTTTTTAACATCTTTCTTAATTTAAATACACAATCATGGGATGTTAATCCCTTTGGTTTATTTAGTAATAGTATTCCATTCAAACTTATCACCTCTTAACTTAGACATGTGCTAGCTTAATGATCACCTTTCGTAAGTCCTAGAACCTTTGCTTTCATGAAAAAGATGACTGGAATCATACACTGTACGTAACGCAGGGATATTATCCACATCAAGCAATGGAAGCATTTGATTTATTGGCGCTGCTAGCCATAAATGATAATGGTGAAGTGACCTCGAGGGGGTGTGTGTTGAAGCTAGTGTCCAAAACCTTTCCTACTTGCAATCAAATTCTCGTTTCTTGGTACAAAGAAAATTGCATGTTAACGATCTCTTTATTACTACTTTCGTATACTCGGTAGCTTGATTTTATAAATTTTTGCTATTGATTAGAGAAGAAAAGACGTCACTTACAATAATTATTTTCATGTCTAGCTCTAACAATTTTTGCGAAACTAGCCTGAATCAACAATCATTGCCGCAACAGTCTCTTTAAAAAAAGGATAGACTATTCGCCTATCCTCTTTCATTATCTTGCTGTTCGTTTTTATCGTCTTTGTTAATATCATGCAATATAGATTCTATTCGATACCCATAGTCAATTGACTCGTCAAATTCGAATAAAAGTTCTGGTGTTTTGCGTAATCTAATCCGCGAACCGATTTCTGAACGAATGAAGCCCTTCGCTTTCTCTAATCCCAACAACGTATTCTGTTTCTCTTCGTCATTACCAAGAACAGATATATATACTTTTGCTTGTTGTAAATCGCCTGTTACACGTACATCTGTGACAGTTACGAATCCAATACGTGGGTCCTTCATTTTTTGACCGATAATTTGGCCTAGCTCTTTTTTCATTTGTTCAGCTATTCTAGTTGATCTATGACTCATGATAATCACCTCTTTTTCAAAACCACTCATACGTTGTAATCGTTCTTTCGATTTCAGGAAACGAATCAAGCAATTTTAAAGCATGTTGAAGTTCAATTTCACTCGTTTTTTTGTTGTTCGATACAGTTACAATGGCGATCTTTGTCCGTTGCCAAACATCATGAAAATCAATTTCAGAAACTGACACATTAAATTGTTGCTTTTGTCGAGTTAAGATACGTTGTAATACTGATCGCTTTTCTTTGAGTGAAGATGCATCATAAATGATGCATTCACATTCAACATAACCAATCATTATTTACTTACTTCTTCCATCACATATGCTTCGATGATGTCGCCATCCTTAATATCATTGAACTTTTCAATCGTAATACCACATTCGTAACCTTGTGATACTTCTTTCACATCATCTTTAAATCGTTTAAGTGTGTCAATTTCACCTTCAAAAATGACAATGCCGTCTCTAATAAGACGAATTCCACTATCTCTTGTCACCTTACCGTCTGTTACATAACAACCAGCAATTGTTCCTACTCTTGAAACTTTAAATGTTTGACGAACTTCGACCTGACCAACCACTTTTTCTTCAAATTCAGGGTCAAGTAATCCTTTCATCGCAGCTTCAATTTCTTCAATTACTTTATAAATAATTCTGTGTAAGCGGATATCTACATCTTCCGCTTCAGCAGTTCTTTTCGCATTAACATCAGGTCTAACGTTAAAGCCAATAACAATTGCACCTGAAGCCGATGCAAGAATAATGTCCGACTCAGATATAGCCCCAACACCTGTATGGATAATTTTAATTTTCACGCCTTCAACATCTATCTTTTGTAATGCTGCCGCTAATGCTTCTACAGAGCCTTGAACGTCTGCTTTGACAATTATATTAAGGTCTTTCATTTCCCCTTGTTTAATTTGTTCGAACAAGTCGTCCAACGTAACTTTAGTTTTTGCACTTCTCTGCTCAAGCATTTGTTTCTGTAAACGCGCTTCTCCTACTTGTCGCGCAGTTTTTTCATCTTTAAATACCATGAACTGATCTCCAGCCTGTGGAACTTCATTTAAACCTGTAAGTTCAATTGGGGTTGAAGGCTGTGCTAGTTTTACTCGGCGACCGAGATCATTGACCATTGCTCTCACACGTCCGTACGTATTACCAACAACAATAGGATCTCCGACATTTAACGTTCCATTCTGAACGAGCAAAGTGGCAACGGACCCTCTACCTTTATCTAATTGGGCCTCTATCACTGTTCCAACTGCTTTTCTTGAAGGGTTTGCTTTTAGTTCTTCGACTTCAGAAACTAACTGAATCATTTCTAACAAATTGTCTATCCCTTCACCAGTAATCGCAGACAACTGAACAAAAATAGTGTCCCCGCCCCAATCTTCAGCGACTAAGCCGTGTTCTGTAAGCTCTTGCATGACACGTTCAGGGTTTGCTGATGGCTTATCCATTTTATTTACGGCAACAATGATTGGTACCTCTGCAGCTTTTGCATGGTTAATTGCTTCAACTGTTTGTGGCATAACACCATCATCGGCTGCAACAACTAAGATCGTAATATCTGTAATTTTGGCCCCACGTGCACGCATTGTTGTAAAAGCAGCATGTCCTGGAGTATCTAGGAATGTGATTTTCTTATCATTTGCAACAATTTGATACGCACCGATATGCTGTGTAATCCCACCAGCTTCTTTTTGTGTAACTTTAGAATTTCGTATTGAATCTAACAAAGTTGTTTTACCGTGGTCAACATGTCCCATAATTGTTACAACTGGCGGACGCTCGCTCAAGTCAGCTTCTGAATCTTCCATTTCATATTTTTCAAACTCTGTCACATCAAATACGATTTCTTCTTCGACCTCAACACCATATTCATTAGCAACTAACTCAATAGCATCCTTGTCAAGGTCTTGATTGATTGTTGCCATTACTCCTAAAAGCAATAGCTTTTTAATGATTTCAGAAGGCTCTTTGTTTAATTTATTAGCAAGTTCGCCAACAGTTAAAGACCCTGTAAAAGTAATTTTTGATGGTAGTTCCTTTACCACTTTTTTTGCTGGCTGATGAGCCTGTTGATGCTGTTTATTTTTATTGTTGTTATTTTTTTTATTGTTTTTGTTCTTTTTATTTTTATTTGTTACTTTCTGACCCTGATGTTGGACTTGCAAATTTTGTTTTTTCCCTTCTCGTTGATTATTAGCCTTGTTTACAGGTGCTGAATTATTAGTGTTTACTTTTTGCTGCTCCTGTTTTGGCTTTTGTTCATTCATTTTCGGTGCTTCGTTTTGCTTTGAGCTATTATAGCTATTGTCTAGCTTATCAATCATATTTTGATCGATCATAGCCATATGGTTAGACACTACAATATTTAAAGACTTAAGTTTATTAATTACCTCTTTACTGGATATGTTTTGTTTTTTTGCATATTCATAAACTCTCATTTTTCCCATATGGTCACCCCCAATTAGATTTCGAGCAATGAAATCAACTTTCGAGCAAATCCTTCATCAGTGACAGCAATGACGACACGCGCCTCTTTACCAATCGCTTGCCCAAGTGTGTATCTGTCATCAACAATGCGCAATGGTACACCATAATAATTACATTTGTCACTTATCTTTTTCGTAGTATTAGGAGAGGCATCATCAGACAATAAAATTACTTTTGCTCGATTATTACGAATTTCTTTCAGAACAAGTTCTTCTCCTGAAACAATTTTTCGCGCTCGATTCGCTAACCCTAACAAAGACATCCATTTATTCATGTGATGACTGTTTCTCCTTCTCGACAAGCTCTATTAACTGTTCATAAATAGCGTCTTCAATTTGTGCATTCAAATGTCTTGATAATTGGTTATTTTTTCTTGCAAGAAGAATAATGTCCTTATCTTTCGTTAAGTAGGCACCACGACCAGCTTTTTTACCAGTTTGGTCGACAGATACTTCACCTTCTTTGGATCGGACAATACGTATTAATTCTTTTTTTGGCCTCATTTCACCGCTAGCCACGCACTTTCTCATTGGTATTTTCTTTTGTTTCATTTTTGCACCTACCTCACTCGATTTTTCCTTATAAATCGAATGTCTCGTCATCAGGAAGCTTATCAAACAGTGGTGCATCATCAACTGGATATATTCCAAGCTGTTCAGCTTCTGATTGACTCTTAATATCTATTTTCCATCCTGTCAGCTTTGCTGCTAAACGAGCATTTTGACCCCGTTTTCCGATTGCTAAAGATAGTTGATAATCAGGAACGATCACTGTCGTTGCCTTTTCTTCTTCTTTAACGATAACTTCCAATACCTTTGAAGGACTTAATGCATTTGCTACAAATTCAATGGTATCTTCCGACCAACGGACGATATCAATTTTTTCACCCTTTAATTCATCTACAATCGCCTGTACACGTTGCCCTTTAGGGCCTACACATGCTCCAACAGGATCAACCTCAGGATTATCACAATGTACTGATATTTTTGAACGGTCGCCAGCTTCTCTTGAAACTGATTTAATTTCAACGGTCCCATCGTAAATTTCTGGTACTTCAAGCTCAAAAAGACGTTTTAAAAGACCTGGGTGTGTTCTAGAAACAAAAATTTGTGGACCCTTTGTTGTCTTTTCAACTTTTGTAACATAAACTTTGATTCGGTCATGAGGCTGAAATCTTTCATTTGGCATCTGTTCATTGACCGGTAACAACGCTTCGATTTTTCCTAATCCGACGTAAATAAACTTAGGATCAAGGCGCTGTACAATACCAGTCATGATGTCATCTTCACGATCGATGAATTCAGTATAAATGACACCTCGCTCCGCTTCGCGAACACGTTGGGTTACGACTTGTTTTGCTGTTTGAGCTGCAATTCTTCCGAAATCCTTTGGTGTTACTTCTAATTCAACTACGTCACCGATTTGATAGTTTGGATTGATTTGTCTAGACTCTTCAACAGAAATTTCAAGTCTAGGATCGAACACTTCCTCAACGACATCTTTACGCGCAAATACTTTCATAGATCCAACAGCTAAATTTAGGTCTACACGCACGTTTTGAGCTTGGTTAAAATTCCTTTTGTACGCGGATATTAGAGCAGCTTCAATCGCATCAATGATGATATCCTTACTAACTCCCTTTTCCTTTTCCAGCTGTGTCAAGGCATCTAAAAGTTCACTACCCATTTACTAATAATCCCCCTCACAATGAAAACTTCCTACAACTTAAGTATCCTTTTTCATTAAATTCTATTTTAGTGGAATGCAATTGCAAGTCTAGCACTGGCAACTTTATCATAAGGTATTTCAAGTACTTTTGTTCTTGTTTTAACCTTCACTGATATTGTAACAACTGTACCGTTAAAACCAGTCAACTCGCCTTCAAACTCTTTTGCTCCATCTACTGGTTCATAGGTTTTAATATATACATTTTTACCTATTGAATTAACGAAATCCTTTTCTTTTTTCAGTGGTCTTTCGGCACCTGGAGATGATACTTCTAGAAAGTAATTATGTTGAATCGGATCAATTTCATCTAATTGTTCTCCAAGTTTTTCACTAACGATACCGCATTCTTCTATATCAATTCCGTTCTCTGAATCAATAAAAACTCTAAGGAACCAGTTTTGTCCTTCTTTCACATATTCAATATCCACTAATTCTAACTGCATTTCTGATAAAATAGGTATCACTAATTCTTCAACAATTTGTGTTACCTTCTTACTCATTTTCTTCCTCCTAACTTGAGAACCAAAGCCTTAGCTTTACATAAAGCAAAATTCATGTAACTTGATTAATCCATACAAGCACTTTAGTTACATCACCAGCAGGTACTTTTCATATACCTTACCACTTGAGATATGCACACCACTTGTGCTACACATATAGATGACAAGCATATGTCAAGATAAGCCAGCTAGATGATTGATCTTTCATCTTTTCCATGGCATGACTTATGACCAAAGCTGATACCAAATTATTTGATCAATTACCTAAGTACAAGTCGACAGCTATTGGGCTGTTTACTCAATGTTTGTTGTTATGCTCAAAAAATTAGCTCGTCACTTATCTTCAATTGAGAAACGATGACAGTCATAATTCCTCTTTCAACTGTTTTATTTTTTGAGACAATTGCAACAAAATATACGAAAAGAGCCTAAACTTAACGTGACACTACAAAAAATTCCCATTTACTACAAACGAAAGAGTGGGTTTCCCCACTCTTTTCTCTGCCGTTTATGATAGTATCTCCATAAAAACTATATCATAATCACCATATTAATGCAAATACTTTAGAAAAGCGGAAGTGCCCTGATCATTCCCGACAAGCGCTGGAGGCATATCACTTGAAGGCGCTTTTTGCCTTCGATTGATATGGCGAAGCGACCTCGAGAGGATAGGCATTGATAAACTATAGTGCCTCTCTCGCCTTTTCGTATTTGGACATAATAACTACAAAGTTTACGAAAATAGCCTTTTTAAAATAGTGATAACTGATTTTTATCAGGTAAGGATTCTAAACAGCCGTGGTTGTCTAAGTACTCAAGAATAGTTTTTGAAATCTTTCCACGCTTTTGTAGATCCTCTTTTGAGAGGAATTCACCTTCTCCTCGTGACTTCACTATATTAATCGCAGCGTTAGTTCCCAAACCAGGTATAGAATTAAATGGCGGAATGAGCGTATTTCCGTCGATAATAAATTCATTCGCACTTGATTTGTATAAGTCTACCTTCTTGAAGGAAAAACCACGTTCACACATTTCCATAGATATTTCTAATACAGTGAGTAAATTTTTCTCCTTTGTACTAGCTTCTAAACCTTTATCATTTATCTCTTCAATTTTGGCTCGAATTGCATTCGACCCTCTCACCATTGCTTCTATATCAAAGTCTTCGGCGCGTACAGTAAAATATGCTGCGTAGTAGAGTAGAGGATGGTGAACTTTAAAGTAAGCTATTCTAACACCCATTAATACATACGCAGTTGCATGGGCTTTTGGGAACATGTATTTTATCTTAAGACAAGAATCAATATACCAATCAGGCACCTCATTCTTTTTCATTTCTTGCATGAATTCATCTGTTAACCCTTTCCCTTTACGAACAGACTCCATTATTTTAAATGCAAGTGAAGGTTCTAGTCCCTTGTATATTAAGTAGACCATAATATCATCTCGACAACCGATCACTTCACTCAATGTACAAATCTTATTATGGATTAACTCTTGTGCATTACCAAGCCATACATCTGTCCCATGTGAAAGACCAGATATTTGCACGAGCTCAGAAAAGGTTGTTGGCTTAGTATCTTCTAGCATTTGCCTAACAAATCTTGTTCCAAACTCAGGAATACCGAGTGTTCCTGTTTTACACATAATCTGTTCCTCAGTGACACCTAATGTCTCTGTTCCACTAAATATTTTCATTACCTCTGGATCATCTGTAGGTATCGTCTTAGGGTCAATCCCACTTAAATCTTGTAGCATCCGAATGACTGTTGGATCATCATGACCGAGTATATCTAACTTCAGTAGATTGTCATGGATTGAGTGGAAATCAAAATGAGTCGTTTTCCACTCAGAGCTTGAATCATCAGCAGGATATTGAATTGGTGAAAAGTCATAAATATCCATATAATCTGGTACAACAATAATACCACCTGGATGTTGTCCAGTAGTACGCTTCACCCCTGTGCACCCAGATACTAATCGATCAATCTCCGCTCCCCTTAGATGCAAATTGTGATCATTTGTATATCCTCTTACGAAGCCATATGCAGTTTTTTCTGCAACAGTACCGATTGTACCAGCGCGATATACATTATCTTCTCCAAATAAAACTTTCGTGTAATCATGAGCAATTGGCTGGTATTCACCCGAGAAATTCAAATCTATATCAGGTACTTTATCTCCTTTGAATCCTAAAAACGTTTCAAAAGGAATATCGTGCCCGTCTTTATTATAGTTAGCGCCACACTGAGGGCAATCTTTGTCAGGTAAATCATAACCTGAACCAACTGATCCATCATTAAAAAATTCCGAGTGTTTACATTCAGGACAAACATAATGAGGAGGTAAAGGATTTACCTCAGTTATTTCAGTCATTGTTGCTACAAAGGAAGATCCCACTGATCCACGAGAGCCGACAAGATAACCATCATCTAATGACTTTTTCACTAATTTATGAGAGATTAAATAAATAACTGCAAAACCATGACCAATGATGCTTTTTAATTCTTTCTCCAGTCGTTTTTCTACAATTTCTGGTAACTCATTGCCATAAATATCACGGGCTTGATTATAACTCATCGCTCGGACTTCTTCATCAGCCCCATCAATTTTTGGTGTGTACAAATCATCTCTAATAGGTTTAATTTCATCAATTTGATCAGCAATGTTTACCGTGTTTGTAACAACAATCTCCTTAGCCCGTTCTTTACCTAGGAATGCCATTGCTTCTAGCATATCATCAGTAGTTCTAAAATGTGCATCAGGTAGTTTGTGTCGATTTAACGGGTTTGCACCACCTTGAGAACCGATTAGAATTCTGCGATAAATCTTATCTTCTGGGTCCAGATGGTGGACATTACCTGTAGCAACAGTAGGAATGGCTAATTTCTCACTTAAATCAACGATTTTTGTAATAATATCTTTTATTGCATCTTCATTTCTAACGAGTTCAAGCTCAATTAAATGCTTATATAAATCAGGTGGAAAAACTTCTAAGTAGTCATAAAACTGTGCTATGCTCTCGACCTCTTCTGGAGATTTTTGCATCATTCCTTCAAAAACTTCTCCTCGATCGCAAGCAGAACCGACGATGATTCCTTCACGGTATTTTTGCAATAGTGACCTAGGAACGCGCGGTACACGGAAAAAATATTGCAGATGGGAAAGTGATACGATCTTAAAAAGATTTTTAAGTCCAATATCGTTTTGTGCTATTATAGTCGCATGAAATGGACGCGATCGTTTATATGAATCATTCCTAGCCATCTTATGATTAAGCTCATTATGGTTTTCTATATCTTTATCATGAGCATCTTTTAACAATTTAGCTAAAAGGTATCCAGTGGCTTCAGCATCGTAAATAGCACGGTGATGTTGCGTTAGTTCTATGTCAAACTTTTTACATAACGTATTCAACCGATGGTTTTTTAGTTCTGGATATAATGCACGTGCTAGTTCTAGAGTGTCTATTACTGGGTTTTTGGCTTTATCATAGTCAACTTTTTTATATCCTACATTTAAAAAACCCATATCAAAGCTTGCGTTGTGAGCAACTAAAATATCATCTTCCACCCAATCATGAAATTGCTTTATGACAACATCAATGTCAGGTGCGTCTTTAACCATATCATCAGTAATACCTGTCAATTCAATCGTAGTTGCTGATAATGGATGGTGTGGGTTGACAAATGCTTCAAAGCGATCAATGATTTCTCCATCCTTCATCTTTACGGCTGCCAGCTCTATAATTGTATCGTAAACAGCAGACAAGCCCGTTGTTTCTACGTCAAATACAACATAAGTATCATCTGATAGTAGTCTATCCTGTTCATTGTATGCTATAGGAACCCCGTCATCTACCAAGTTCACTTCTAAGCCATATAGTATTTTCACCCCATGCTTTTTACCTGCAGAGAAAGCCTCTGGGAAAGACTGTGCGATTGCATGATCAGTAACGGCTATTGCCTTATGACCCCATTTTTTTGCTTGCTCAACTAATTTAGTAACAGAGGTTACGGCATCCATTTGACTCATCGGCGTATGCAGATGTAGTTCCACACGTTTCTCATCAGCTGGTTCGTTATCAAGTCGCTCTTGACCCCTGATTTCATTAATATCATTCGCAATCATGACTAAATCACGGACAAAAGTGTCGTTTTGAACGCTACCTCTCACTCGAACCCACATGCCTTTTTGCACCGCTTGTAAAAGAGAAACATCCTCTTTATCTCGAGAAAACATTTTCACTAAAATAGAGCTGGTATAATCAGTTACTTTAAATGTTAACAATGTTCGACCACTGCGGAGCTCTTTCGTTTCAGCATGAAAAATATATCCCTGAATGGCTATTCTCCGCTCTTCGTCTTCTATTTGTTCAATCCTGCGAATATCCTCATCGTCTTTAATCGTATAACCGATTGTTAGCGGTCCTTTTCTTTCTACATGTTCAGTATTTTGATCCTCTTTCTTTTGCATTTCTGCAATGGCTGTCATGACTTTTTGTTGATCTTCTTGTTGCTTTTGTTCAACAAATTTTTCATATTCTTTTTCCGAGTAGTTCACTTCTGTTTCTAGCTGTAGGTATGGGAACCCAAATTGTTGATACACTTCCCCAATATCTTTAGCAAATTTTCTCTTTAAAGCAACAGCTTCGGTATCATTTCGAACTTTGACAATTGCATTAATTCCATTCAAGTGAGGAGTCTGGTCATGTAGTAGGTTCAGCAAGGGTGATTGAATACCTTCAAATTCAAGTAAACAAACCGTCCAATAAGCCTGAAAGTCCTCTTCTGTGAACTGCTTGTCCCGAGTTAATATTGAAAAAGTTACATTTGCTATGTGAGCAAAGGATTTTTGCAAGGCTAGGCTAAAGGAATTATAGATGTCTATCGGTAGGATGGTTGCTAATTGAAATAGAAAATGCCAAGACTTCTTTTCTTTATCGATAATAAGCTTTATTATTCCTGCTTGATGAAAATGCTTAACAAATACATCGTCTGTACAATTAATCTGTTGGAGCAGGAGTTGAAACCGTTCTTTTTGCTCTTGTGATAATTGTTCCATTCTATCCCCCTCCTATCTACCATATAGAAAACTCGGCACAAGCCGAGTTTTCTATGTATTATTTTGCTATGTTTTTTTGAATTGTATTTATTAGGTCAGTCTTATGAACTTCAACTGTTTCTCCAGAATTCCTAAACTTCACTTCAACAATTTCCTCAGCAGCTTTTTTACCGATTGTTATACGAACAGGCAGGCCTATTAAATCTGAATCTGAAAACTTCACTCCTGGACGTTCTTGGCGATTATCAAATAGGACGTTAATACCAGTTTCTTGGAGAGTCTCATATAATTCTTCAGCTAATTGTCGTTGTTCATCATTTTTTATGTTTACTGGAATAAGATGAACATCATAAGGTGAGAGAGCAGCTGGCCAAACCAAACCATTATCATCATGAAATTGCTCAGCGACAGATGCAAGGATTCTTGATACCCCGATACCGTAACAACCCATAATCATCGGTTGATTTCTACCATTTTCATCTAAATACATACCATCCATCGCTTCACTATATCTCGTGCCTAATTTAAATATATGTCCTACTTCAATTCCTTTAGCAAACACAATTGTGCCATTACCATCTGGGGAAGGGTCTCCTTCTTGAATAAAGCGTAAATCTTCGTATGCTGATACGGAAAAATCACGATCAGGATTTACTCCTGTATAATGATAGTTTTCAACATTCGCGCCACAAACTCCATTTACTATCGCTTTTACGGCATGGTCTGCAATAATTTCTATATCACCTTGTACTTGAATAGGACCTAACGACCCAACAGTACAATTCATCACTTGTTTAGTTTCTTCAGCAGTTGCTAATTCAACGTTTGATGCACTGTACAGGTTTTTCACTTTAATATCATTTACTTCATGATCACCACGAACTAACACTAGTACAAACTTCTCATCAGCTTTGAATAATAGTGATTTAATACATTTATGATCATCAACTTGTAAATGATGAGCAACCTCTTGTATCGACTTTTTATCGATTGTTTCTACCTTTTCTAGGTCTGCCGCAGCTTCATCACTCTTAACGTATGTAGAAACTACAGGTGCCATCTCAATATTTGCAGCATAATCAGAGCTATCGGAGTATGCAATAGTATCCTCTCCTACATCTGATAACACCATAAACTCATGCGTATCTTTACCACCCATTGCACCAGAATCAGCAATAACAGCCCTGTAATCCAAGCCACACCTTCTGAAGATGTTTCCATATGCTTCATACATCTTGTTATACACTTCATCTAATGACTCTTGCGAAGAATGAAAGGAGTATGCATCTTTCATAATAAACTCTCTACCACGCAACAAACCAAAGCGCGGCCTTTTTTCATCACGGAATTTAGTTTGAATTTGATATAGAGTTAGTGGGAGTCTCTTATAACTCTTTACTTCATCTCTTAATAGGTTCGTAATTACTTCTTCATGAGTTGGCCCTAAAGCAAAATCTCGGTTGTGACGATCTTTTAGTCTTACTAGTTCAGGACCATATGAGTACCAGCGTCCAGACTCTTGCCACAGCTCTGCTTGTTGAAGTGCTGGCATTAATAACTCCACTGCGCCTATGCGGTCGAGTTCTTCACGAACAATTGTCTCAATTTTGTGTAACACTCGCTTGCCCAATGGTAGAAAACTATAAACACCACTGGCATTTGAACGGATAAATCCTGCTCTTAGCAAGAGCTGATGGCTTTTTACTTCAGCATCAGCAGGCACTTCCCGCAATGTTGGAATAAATGTTTGACTTTGCTTCATTTAAATTACACCTCTTATTTCTTAACGGACTTTTTATAGCTTAAAAATTATTGGCAAGCTCTTCTTTTTGATTTCTCTACTAAATTAGAATAACTAGAAGAGATAATACAGCAACACCTTATAGGAAGAACCTTTGGATATCGTTCCACGTAACTACTAACATTAATAGCATTAATAAAGCAAAACCAATAAAGTGGACCATACCTTCCTTTTGACGATCAATCGGTTTTCCTCTAACAGCCTCAATGGCAAAAAACATTAATCGGCCTCCATCTAATGCCGGTAGTGGTAGTAAATTCATAATACCTAAGTTAATACTCAATAAAGCTGCCCATCTCATTAAATATAGCACACCAGATTGAGCTACTTCCTCTGTTGTTTTGTAAATGCCAACTGGACCTGATAGCATATCAAATGAAAATTGACCAGTTATTAATTTCCCAAGTAAAATGATGATCTCTTTTGTCCAAACAAAAGTTTCTTCAGCTCCGAATGCAATTGAACCGAATATCGATTGATTCACCGAAGGGTATACACCAATTTGTCCAATTTTCATCCCTTGAACTTCATTTAACTTCGGAGTTACAGTAATCGTTTCTGATTGTCCATCACGTTCAATTGTGAATAATAGCTGCTTTTCAGGGTTATTTTGAATCATTTGAACGACTTCATCCCAAGAAGATAATTGTTTGTTATTAATTGCTAATACAATATCACCTTCCTGTAAGCCAGCTTCAACTGCTGCACCGCCTTCAATGACCTCCCCTAGTTGTGGATCATCAGACGGATAGCCTTGAATGAAAGCAATAACCATAAAAAGAACGGCAGCTAAGACGAAATTCATAAGCGGGCCTGCAAAAATAGCTAGTGTTCGTTGCCACAACGTCTTCGAACTAAATTGTCTTGAGTATGGGGCAATTTGGATGTGTTGATCATCCTGAATAAAATGTGCCGTTTCACTCACTTCAAAACGTACAAGTTTTTCATCATTATCTTCTTCATAGCCTGTTATATACAGTTCGTGCTCTAAATCAGCAAACTCTACTTCTACGATTTTTGCATCAGGGTATTTGTCCTTATTGTTTAGAACGATGTTCGTTACTTTTCCATGTTGATCAAACAGCAGACCGATGCTGTGGCCTGGTTTAATTTCAATCATTTCAGGGTCTTCACCAGCCATCCTTACAAAACCACCGATAGGAAGAAGCCTAATCGTATATAGCGTTTCTTTCTTTTTGAAAGTAAACACTTTAGGTCCAAATCCAATCGCAAATTCTCTACATAAAATTCCAGCTCGTTTTGCAAAAACTAGATGACCTAATTCATGAACAAAAACTAACGCTCCAAAAATAATTACAAAAGCAATTACCGTATTTAGCGTCTCCACATATCCAACCACCTTTAATTTATTAGTGTTTTTATGTACTTACGAGTGTCCGTATCTACTGTGCGTATACACTCTAAATTAGGGTTTTTAATTGTACGGTGTTGCTCAAGTGATCTTTCAATAAGTTCCTCAATTTGAAGGAAGGTAATTTCCTTTCTAAGAAAAGCAGCAACTGCTTCTTCATTTGCAGCATTTAGCACTGTTGGCATCGTTCCCCCTTCTACTCCCGCATCGTAGGCAAAGCGTAAACACTGGTATCGATTAACATCTGCCTTCATAAAATGCAGAGCTCCAATCTCCACGAGATCCAATCTCTTTGTATTGTTAAACACAAGCCTATCAGGGTATGATAGCGCATATTGAATCGGAACACGCATATCAGGATTTCCTAACTGGGCAATAATGCTACTGTCATGAAATTGGACCATTGAGTGTATAATGCTCTCTTTATGGAGGACGACATCAATATGAGTATAAGGAATTTGAAAAAGCCAGTGCGCTTCGATAACTTCAAGACCTTTATTCATCATCGTAGCAGAGTCTATCGTTATTTTTGCTCCCATTGACCAGTTAGGGTGATTTAGTGCTTGCTCAACAGTAACATGCTGCAGTTCATTTCTCTTTTTCTCACGAAAGCTGCCACCAGAAGCTGTTAAAATGAGCTTTTCAATCGTTTTTTCTTGTTCTCCCTGTAAACATTGAAAAATAGCAGAATGCTCACTGTCAACTGGTAGAATTGAAACTCCGTTATTTCTTGCCATTTCCATAACTATATGTCCTGCTGTTACAAGTGTTTCTTTGTTGGCAAGAGCAATTGTTTTTTTGGCTTTAATCGCTTCAATCGTTGGTGTAAGACCTACACTTCCAACCACCGCATTGACGACTATGGATGCTTGGTCATGAGTCGCGGCATGAACTAATCCATCATCACCATAAACAAATGATATATCATTAGTAAATTCACTCTTTAATCGATCAGCATCTTCTTTATATTTAACAGATACGAGCTTAGGTGAAAATTCATGAATGATTTTCCTCGCTTCTGGTATATTCTGTCCAACAGAAATTGCTACAAGGCTAAATTGGTCTTGGTGCAGCTTAATGATATCAAGCGTCTGCTTCCCTATAGAGCCAGTAGCCCCTAATAAACTAATGTGCTTCAAACGATACACTCCCCATATCCATTCAAAATTGACAACCGTCTTTTTTTCTGTTAAATCCTATCCTTGCTATACACTAGTGCGCTACAACTTGATTAAAAAATATAATATCGGTAAAACGAAAATCAAGCTATCAAAACGGTCTAATATCCCCCCATGCCCTGGTAAGATACGTCCAGAATCCTTAACCGCATAATGACGTTTAAACGCTGATTCAACTAAATCACCTATTTGTCCAAAAATAGATAAAACGATAGCAATGCCTAAGATGCTAATCATTGTAAAATCATCGATAGGGGCAAACAGTTTAAACAAAATCGCAGCAATAATTGCACAAGCAATACCACCTATTGATCCTTCAATCGTTTTATTTGGACTAATTTCAGGCCACAGCTTATGCTTACCAAATTTGCGACCTACAAAGTATGCACCAGAATCTGTTGAGAAAATAACTGCAAAGGCAAAGAATATATAAGTTAAACCAACTTGTCTCGTTTCAATAAAATAATAAAATCCAATTCCAACATATAATGTAGCAACTATGATAAATCCAACATCGTCAAACGAAAACTTGTTATTTGTCAACACAGTATACGATAAAAAAAGTAAAACTGCGAATAACAAAAACTCAACTTTCATAAATGGTATTCTGTCTAGTAACATGGGGTGATCTGGTACGAGTATTACCCATAACATAAGTATGCTAATTACCCCTGGAAATGACAAAATTGAGATGTGTTTCATACGTAAAAGTTCATATAGCCCTATCGTAGCTATTAAATACATCACCGCAATAAATGGAAGGCCACCATAAATGACGATAGGCAAAAAAACTGCTAGCGCAATAGTAGCTGTTATAATTCTTTGCTTCATATTAATATCATCCTTTACACGCCGCCAAAGCGTCGAGCTCTTTTTTGAAACTCGTCAATCGCCTCTAGAAAATGTTCCTCTGAGAAATCCGGCCATAACGTTTCAGTAAACCAAAACTCTGCATACGATAGCTGCCAAAGCATGAAGTTACTTAGACGAACAACACCGCTCGTTCTAATTAATAGGTCAGGATCTGATAATTCTTGTGTCATTAAATAATTTGAAAATATATCCTCTGTGACCTCTTCTTCTGTTAATACACCTGATTTTTGGTCCGCTATAATCGAATTTACCGCTTGAACTATTTCATTGCGGCTGCCATAATTTAATGCAAAATTTAAAATCATTCCATCATTATCGCTTGTTTTGTTAATAGCATTTTGCACAGCACGGAAAGTGTGTTCTGGTAAGCTATCTTTCATCCCCATTACTCGAACTTGTACATTTTCCTTAATTAATTCAGGTAAGAAAGTTTGGAGAAATTCTTCTGGTAGCTTCATTAAGTAATCAACTTCACTTTTTGGTCGCTTCCAATTTTCTGTTGAAAATGCATATAACGTTAGTACTTTTACACCTAGAGAATTTGCTAGCTTCGTTATCTTTCGGACAACCTTCGTTCCTTCATGGTGTCCTGCAATGCGTGGTAATGCTCTTTTTTGTGCCCACCTTCCATTGCCATCCATAATAATTGCAATATGCTCAGGTATTGGATTCTTTTTTATCGTATCTATTGTATATACTTGCTCTGAAGAATTTGGTTTACGATTCTTCCAAAAGTTTAATTTATGTAGCATACAGGTTTCCTCCGTCACCCTTAACAATCTATATTGTCTCTAGTTTAACAAAAAAACCCCCTGTTTAAAATAGAGGGTACTTTACATATTGTACAATGATTATGCTTATACTTCCATAATTTCTGCTTCTTTTTCTTTTGCAACCTGATCAATTTTTTTAATATGATCATCCGTTATTTTTTGAATATCCTCGGTTAGTCCGCGAAGCTCATCCTCAGTGATTTCACTATTTTTTTCAAGCTTTTTTAATTCGTCATTTCCATCACGACGTACATTACGCACTGCCACTTTCGCATCTTCACCGTATTTTCTTACTACTTTTGTTAATTCTCTACGGCGCTCTTCAGTTAATGCTGGTATCGTAATTCGAATAATTGAACCATCATTAGATGGTGTTAATCCGAGGTCAGCCTTTAAGATTGCTTTTTCGATATCACCTAAAGATGATTTATCATAAGGTTGAATAGTTAACATACGTGCTTCAGGTACAGTAACTGATGCTAGTTGATTTACCGGAGTTGGTGCACCATAATAATCTACTGTCACTTTATCTAATAATGAAGGGTTTGCACGACCAGCTCTTACTGTCGCTAACTCTCTTGAGAATGCTTGAATAGCTTTTTCCATTTTAGATTTCACACTATTAATAACTTCTTTTGACATTATTTTTTCCCCCTTACTAATGTTCCGATATTATCACCTAATACCGCTCGTTTAATATTTCCTTGCTCCATAATAGAGAAAACGATAAGTGGTATGTCATTATCCATACAAAGAGAAGATGCTGTTGAGTCCATGACACCTAATCCCTCTTTTAGTACATCCAAATATGAAAGTGTATCATATTTTTTTGCAGTTTGATCAATTGTTGGGTCTGCACTATATACACCATCAACATTATTTTTTGCCATAAGTATAACATCTGCTTCAATTTCCGCTGCTCGAAGTGCTGCAGTTGTGTCTGTTGAAAAATATGGATTACCCGTTCCAGCAGCAAATATGACTACACGTTTTTTTTCAAGGTGGCGTATTGCTCTACGACGAATATATGGCTCAGCAACTTGTCTCATTTCTATAGAGGTTTGTACACGAGTTTGTACACCGGAATTTTCAAGACTATCTTGAAGCGCTAATGAATTCATGACAGTAGCTAACATACCCATATAATCGGCTGTAGCCCGGTCCATGCCCATTTCACTACCTATTTTTCCTCGCCATATATTTCCTCCACCTACTACAACAGCAACTTCAACACCTAGTTCGGCAATTTCCTTTACTTGATCAGTTACTGAGGAGATCACAGCTGGGTTAATACCAAATCCCTGTTCACCTGCTAATGCTTCTCCGCTTAGTTTTAATACAACTCGTTTATACTTTGGATTATTCATACTAACCTCCACTAGAAGTTCTTTAAGCTAAATGACTTTAAAAAAAGGGAACACACTTGTGTTCCCACTATTTTAGCTAAGATTTGGTACTTACTTTTTCACTTGGCTCATAACTTCTTCAGCGAAGTTTTCTTGACGCTTCTCAATTCCTTCTCCAACTTCAAAGCGTACAAAACTTTTTACAGTAGCTCCTTTAGCTTCAACAAACTGTTTTACTTTTAAATCAGGGTTTTTAACGAATGATTGATCTACTAAGCAAATATCTTCAAAGTATTTGCTTAAGCGGCCTTCAACCATTTTTGCAACGATTTTTTCAGGCTTTCCTTCGTTTAATGCTTGTTGAGTCAGTACTTCACGCTCACGTTCAACTTCATCTTGAGAAACTTGATCACGTGAAACATATTTCGGTTTGATCGCAGCAATATGCATAGAAACATCTTTAGCCGTCGCTTCATCATTAGTTCCTTCTAATAAAGTCAAAACTCCAATTCTGCCTCCCATATGAAGGTATGCACCAAAAGCATCATTATCAGTTTTTGTAACAATTTCAAAACGACGTAAAGTCAGTTTTTCACCAATTTTTGCAATTGCAGCATTGATGTATTCTTGAACAGTCGTTCCATTGTCCATTTTTTGTTCATGAGCTTCTTCAATTGTGCTTGGCTTGTTAGTCAATAAGTGTTGAGCTAATTCTTTGATTAATATTTGAAACCCTTCATTCTTCGCAACAAAATCAGTCTCTGAATTTACTTCTAGTATCACAGCTTCATTTCCTGATACTTCAATATATGCAGAACCTTCTGCAGCAATGCGATCTGCCTTTTTCGCAGCTTTAGCAATACCTTTTTCACGTAAAAAGTCAATTGCTTTTTCCATATCACCATCAGTTTCTGTTAACGCTTTTTTACAATCCATCATTCCTGCGCCAGTTTTTTGACGAAGTTCTTTTACCATTTGTGCAGTAATAGCCATTATGAAAATTCCTCCTTATATATGTATCATAGTATAATTATTAATAAGATGTTCTACTCGCTTATAGTATTAACTCAAAGATGTAGATAACTTGTGTATTTTCTCAAAAAAAGGTGATAGAAGGCAAATCCCTCTTATCACCTTTTGTAAAAATTTCACTTAAGCTGAAGTTTCTTCACCTTGTTTTGCTTCTAAAATCGCATCAGCCATTTTAGATGTTAACAATTTAACAGCACGAATTGCATCATCGTTTGCTGGGATTACGTAATCAATTTCGTCTGGATCACAGTTTGTATCAACGATTCCAACAAGAGGAATGTTTAATTTATGAGCTTCTGCAACTGCGATACGCTCTTTACGTGGGTCGATAACAAAAATAGCATCCGGAAGACCCTTCATTTCTTTAATACCGCCTAGGAATTTCTCTAAGCGTTCTTGTTCTTTTTTAAGTTGTACAACTTCTTTTTTAGGTAATACATCGAAAGTACCGTCTTCTTCCATTCTTTCGATATCCTTTAAACGATTAACACGCTTTTGAATTGTTGAGAAGTTAGTCAACGTTCCACCTAACCAACGTTGGTTTACATAGTACATACCTGAACGTTCAGCTTCGTCTTTAACTGAATCTTGGGCTTGCTTTTTCGTTCCAACGAAAAGGATTTTACCACCGTTACCAGCGACTTCCTTAACAAAGTTGTACGCTTCTTCAACCTTTTTAACTGTTTTTTGAAGATCGATAATATAAATTCCGTTACGCTCAGTAAAGATGTAACGCTTCATTTTTGGGTTCCAACGGCGTGTTTGATGACCGAAATGAACACCAGCTTCTAATAGTTGTTTCATTGAAATGACTGACATGTGTTTTCCTCCTAAAATGGTTTTTGCCTCCGCTTGCTTCATTTTTAAACAAATCTGTTATCACTTCATAATAACAGCACCATTGTTTAAATCAGCAACCGTGTGTATTAACACCAAAAAAAAATATAACATATTCATAGCATACAATCAAGTTTAAATATTAGTTTTGTTAAATTTAAGAAGAAGTTCTATTTCAGTTTTACCCTTATTTAATTGTTTGGCAATGTCTTCAATATCATATCCTTGACTTCTTAAACCCAATACTTTGTCCTTAAAAGTTTGGTTCTTTTCGCCACTCATTACATGCTCTTTATTATAAGGTTTAATATCGTTTCTGTTAAGTTGGTTTATATTTTCATAGTCATTATTACGATAGTCTGGAAGTAAACCTTTTATATCCTCATCTGATAACGTATCAACATCATAGCTGGATGAATTTTTCTGTTCTATTTTATCGTTACTTATTTTCGTATTAGTCTGTTTGTCAAGAGGTTGCTGGACTTCGTTTATTGAGGAAGTCGAATGTCCATTTGGCGGTGAAGATTGTTCTTTCTTAACTGCTTGGACTCGGTTTAGAAATTGATCATTTTGTTCTTTCATCTCGACGACAAAGCTTGCTATAACACTTTCCAGGTCCTTAATCATTCTTTCTTGTTTCTTTTCGACTTCGTGTAATCTCGATAATCTTAAATAGAGGATAATAATTAGCCAAAATGCGACAGCTAATAATAAAAAATATAATATTGCTAACAATGGATTCATCGTAACCTATCCTTTATAATCAATGATGTTTCCTTTATATGGGTGATGCTCATCTTCCGTAATTTCTTCTTCCTGATTCTTTTTTGTCGTTGACTGCTGAAATTCTTTGTCATTATGGTCATTTGTAAGTTCAGCCTTCTCATTTTTACTCTTGCTATTTACTTGCTTTCTTTTACGCTTTTCTTCTTCTTGAATGCCAATAGCGAGTTGATCTTGCATATGTTGCCCTCGCTGCTCAAGCTGTTCTTGTATTTTTCCGATGTCTTGTGTTCTAGGAAGTGCAACTTGTAGTTCAACTAATTTTAAACTCATTTTTTACCACTTCCTTCTCCAAGGATTATGATTTGTTGTGATTTATCATTGGTTCGAATGTCCATGAAAACAGTTTCTACATTAAATTAGTTGTTCTTACCAATAGATAGACATACGCAAATAGAATTCGCAACCTCTGTTCTTTAATAGATGGCATAAATACCCTTACGTTGTAGGTGTAAAACAACAGCAGCAAAAAACCTGCTTTTAATATTAAGAAATGAACACCTACACAATTAGATGTCTGGGTATCTTATATAAAAATCGAATAATACACAACAATTACTCAATTGTAATTAAAAAACAACAAAGTTTACTTAAAGATCTTTACGGAAATATTTTTGTTAAAATACCTTTTAGCTTAAACAGTGCTTTTGAATGGATTTGTGAAATTCTTGAAGTTGATAAACCCATCACTTCTCCAATTTCGGTTAATGTTAGTTCTTCTTTATAGAACAAACTAATAACAAGTTGTTCTTTTTCATTTAACTCCTTAAGAACATCTACTAGTTGACTAACTAACTCATTTTTTAATAATTGTTCTTCAGGAATGATGGATTTTTTATCAACGATCGTATACGCAATTGGATCTTTTTCTTCCGATTCTTTGTTATGCTCATCCATGGATAATACATTAGCAAAAAAGCCTTCCTGGATCGTAGAATACACTTCAACTACGTTAATATTCAATTCATTTGCAATTTCATCAGCTGTAACGTTTCTTAATAACTGTTGTTCAAGTTGTTGAGTGGTTGCTTCTAGCTTTTTAGCCTTTTCTCTTGCACTTCGTGACATCCAATCTTCTTTTCTAAGACCGTCAAGTATAGCACCTTTAATTCGAAATGATGCATACGTATCGAATTTTAAATCTCGCGAAGTGTCAAATTTTTCTAATGCATCAAAAAGCCCAAATAGACCATAACTTTTCACATCATCTAGATTTACTGTCTTGGGTAACCCTACGGATATCCGTTGAACATGATACATAACGAGTGGCATATATTTTTTTACAAGTGCATTCCCAGCATTCTCATCACGAGTATGTACCCACTTTTCCCAAAGTAGCTGATCCTCACTTTCTAGCTTGAGCGCCATTATTACCCTCCTTGTAATGAACTCGTTCAAGTATACTTGAACATCGATGAACCAGATGGAGAGTCAACTCCATTTATTTAAAGGTTGGTTTCGCATAGATTGTTGTTTTTGTAACAAAAATAAAAACATAGTCTACTATTTTTCGTGGCATCTATTCTTCGATAAAACATTGACTATTGTGTAAAACGACATTTTTCTTCTAGCTTACGAAATATAGCAACAAAGTATGGAAAAGAGCTAATTAGAAACGCTACCGAGCGAGGAGGGGAACTATACCCCTGTACCGAATGAATAAAATGTATAGACTCATTCGTGCTCAAGTCCATTTCTTTAACTCGATTTAAACATTTTTGTTGCTATATTATTAAAGAAACTCTGATACATATGCATTTTGTGATTCTTTTGTTTTTACAGCTATAAAGATATACAAATCGTGATAATATGACTGTTTGATCACAAAAATAGCATTTATATTACAATAATACCTTGATTAACTGTTCTTATTGTTAATAGACGATTTAGAGGACTAAATTCTATTGTCCTGCCACTATTTCCACCTACATCTTCTGATTCAATATTAATCTTTGCCGTGTATAAATATTGCTTCACAGCTTCAACATTGCGGTTTCCAATCCTCATAAGGTCATTGCCTTTAGTAAACTGGAACATTTGTGCACCACCAGCTATTTTTGCAAGCAAATGATTTTTAGACGCACCATGCAGAACGAGTTGGTTAATGAGTACTTCAATTGCCGTATCAGCATATTTAGCTTTATTAAGTGATCCTGCCTTAGCTAAGGAAGAATCAGGTAGCATCACATGTGCTAAGCCAGCAATATCTTTGAACCTGTCGTATATAACTACCCCAACACAAGAGCCTAATCCAGATGTGCGTATGATATTCGGGCCTCTAACAATATCCATATCTGCAATACCTACTTTTACAACAGATATCGCTTCATTCATGCCCCGTTACCCCCAGGGCCTGAAAAAGCTTCGTAAAAGAATTTGGATCAGGAAGTAAAAATATATGTCCCTTCACACCTTCAAGAATCGATTGATCTGACTCTATGACACTTGTGTCTATGACAGTCGCATAGTCACTTACTTGGGATAATTGGATTAAGCCCATACTTATAATTGCTCCAACGAGATCAACGCTAATTTGCGGCACAGAAGGATACATATTCAACTTCGTAAAATCAGATAAAGAAGAGAGGTAAGAACTTGATAAAATATTACCTAATTCTTCTAAAGCAGACATAGCTAGTTGATCATATGGAGGGCCTTCGAACGCAAAATTGCTCAAGCCCGTCCATTGTTGAACTAACAATGATGCTTGTTCAAGTGGCAAAAGGAGAAACATGCTACCGGGTGCGTCACCTTCAATCTGTAAAAAGACACTGACAACAACATTATCTGCTCCCCCAGCTAAGTCCATCATTTCATCAAAAGAAACAATTCTTACCTCAGGTATATTCATCTCGATTTTCTTATTTAGTATCTTAGAAAGGGCTGTAGCAGAATGACCAGCACCAATGTTTCCAATTTCCTTCAAGATATCAAGGTGTGTATGATTAAACCTTTCAATGAAAGTCATATATTCACCTTTCCAGTTTTTCCGAATCGATCAAATTAATATTGAGTACTTCAGAAAGGTCAAGTAAAATTAGTAATCTATTACCAACCTTTGATATTCCTTTTAAATATTCTGCTTTTATGACACCAACTACTTCAGGTGGTGGTTCAATAGAATCGTCAGGAATATCAATGACATCATTAGCAGAATCTACAATTAGACCTACTTCAACATCTTCAATTGCAACGATAATAATTCTCGTGCTATCAGAATAGTCAGTTGTCATTAGCCCAAATCTATTGCGTAAATCTATTATTGGCGTTACAACACCTCGCAGGTTAATTACACCTTTCACATCTTCACTCGTTCCAGGAACTCGGGTTATGTGTTGAACCTTTTCTATTGAACGTACTTGGTCCACTGGAATTCCATATTCCTCATCTTCCAACTGAAAAACGATGACTTTTTGTTCTGTAGCTGTTCCTCCTATCACGATCATAACCTCCCTTTGTCATCTATTTTATAAGTGCATTACAATCAACAATTAGAGCAACCTGGCCATCTCCTAAGATGGTCGCACCTGATATAGCAAATACGTTTGTTAAATAATTGCCTAAAGATTTCAACACAACCTCTTGCTGTCCAATAAAAGAATCAACTACTAAGCCAGCTAGTTTTTCGCCTTTCCTAACAATGACGATTGACAAATACTCATCCTCCTCAGTTGAGGCTGCTGGTACTTGAAAGATATCATTCAAAAATAACAACGGGACTACTTTCCCACGAAAATCAATGACCTTTTGGTTATGAGCATTCAAAATATCATCTTTTTTAGCAATTGCAGTTTCAATGATTGAAGAAAGAGGTATAGCATATTTCTCTTGTTGAATTTCTACTAACATGACAGAAATGATAGATAATGTTAAAGGTAATTGGATCGAAAATATAGACCCTTCTCCTTCAACTGAATCAATTGAAACAGATCCACCGAGAGACTCAATTGTATTCTTTACTACATCTAGCCCTACTCCTCGCCCTGAAACATCAGAAATTTTTTCTGCTGTAGAAAAACCAGATGAAAAGATAAGTTCATATACTTGTTTATCTGTTAAGGTAGCAGCATTTTGCTTAGTAATGATGCCATTTTTAATCGCTTTATTTAATACTTTGTCACGACTGATTCCAGCACCATCATCTTCAATTTCAATAAACACATGGTTACCACTATGGTATGCCTTTAATTTCACTGTACCTTCTTCGTTCTTGTCATGTTGAGTTCGTTCAGCAGGTAATTCAATTCCATGATCTATAGCATTGCGAATAAGATGAACGAGGGGGTCACCAATTTCATCAATGACAGTTCTATCTAATTCTGTTTCAGCACCTATGATCTCTAAGTTAATAGATTTTCCTAAATCTCGCGCTAATTGCCTAACCATTCTAGGAAAGCGGTTAAATACTGTCTCTACAGGAACCATCCTCATGTTTAAGATGATGTTTTGTAAATCGCCAGATATTCTTGACATGCGTTCTACAGTTTCATGAAGTTCACTGTTATTTAAATCTTGTGAAATTTGCTCAAGTCGACCTCTATCAATGACAAGTTCCTCAAACAAATTCATAAGTATATCTAGACGTTCAATATTGACACGAATCGTTTTGTTTGATGCTGTTGCTCTCTTTTTATTAGCTACTACCTTGTCATCATTATGTAGTTGACTTTCCATTGATTCGTCTATAGTAATCTCTTTTTCATGATTTATTGGAGTTAGCTCTTTTTCTACTTCCGCGTGTCTCATGCTTGCTAAATTAAGAGCTTTAATTTCAATATTTGCTATTTCGGATACTTTCATTATACGTTTATGTATGGTTTCCTTCGGTTCCTTGGATACGAAGGCTATAGTAAATTCATTGTCAAACTTTTCATCTTCTAATAGCTCTACGCTAGGAATAGATTTTATGATTTCTCCAATTTGCTCCAAAACTTCGAATATCATAAATACACGAGCTGCTTTCAGTAGACAATCTTCTCGAAGTGTGATGTTTATCTCAAAGCTTTCAAAACCCTGTTCCTTTGACTGCTGGATCACCGTATACTCAAATTCGTCATAATCCACAAGAGTCTGATTGTCATTCACTTCAGCATTTTGTACCGATACAGCTGCTTCAGCTAGCGATTGCGTTAAAGGATGCCCCTCTTCAATTTGTTTTAATTGTTTCACCACCGCTGTAACATCATGTTTACCATCTCCGCCTTCAGCTATAGAGATCACCATCGTTTCAAGGTCATCGACCGCTGCAAAAACAACATCTAACACGTCAGGTGTAAAGATAATTTTTTCATTTCTCATTCCATCAAGGACGTTCTCCATTTGATGTGTTAAGCTAGCTAAATCTTCAAAACCCATTGTCGCTGACATTCCTTTTAGTGTATGAGCAGAACGAAAAATCTCATTAATTATCATTAAATTGTTTGGATTTTTTTCTAATTCTAATAATTGTTCATTTACTGTTTGTAAATGTTCTTTACTTTCATCAATAAATACATCTAAATACTGATTCATATCCATAACATACACACCCCTTATTCGGATTTTAGAAAAGGATGTTCAAAAAGTCCGAGAAAAATGACTTGGCAAAGGATAGGCTTATCCCATAGTGACAAAAACGTGACAACTATATGAGAAGCACTCAAATTGCTTTTCTCTCCTCTTTTTGTTCTCCTTGTGAACACGTACTTGAAGGGTTTAAACCTCTCCTTTCTTCGTTTGAGCTTGTTTTTTATTAGCTCATCGAAAATGTACATTTAACACGTTATAGAATTTACTGATAAATATATTTTAAAGCTGTTGGTGTAATATCACCAAGGTCTGCAACATCGTCAATAACATTTGCAGCTATTGCAGACTTAGGCATACCAAAAACAATTGATGTGTCTTGAGATTCTGCAATTGCTTTCGCATTGCCTTTAGATTTTAATGTTTTTAAACCTTCAGTACCATCTGAGCCCATCCCTGTCATAATGATTGCGATTTTCATATATCCAGATATTTCACTGACTGATTCTAGCATCACATCTACAGATGGTCGATGGCCATTCTTAATTGATGACTGATCTATTTGTAAAACTAACGATGTACCTACCTTCTTCACTTTTAAATGAGAGCCACCTGGAGCAATATAGGCGGTGCCATTTTGAATAATTTCTCCATTCTCGCCTTCCTTTACACATATATCACATAGAGAATTGAGACGTGATGCTAGTGATTTCGTAAACCCTGCTGGCATATGCTGCACGATAATTATCGGTACATTAATTGATTTAGGAAATCCTTGCAACACTTTTTGTAATGCTCTCGGTCCTCCAGTAGACGTACCTATGCATAATATTTTTTTATTCGCTTGTTTTGAACTGTTATGAGATAACTGGGACATAGATCTTAGTTCTATTTTACTATATTTTGCTAATGATGAAGTAATAGATTTTGCTTTTCCGGTAGGAATTTGAAAATTATTCATATTTACTTTACTAGCTAGCAAAACTTTAGAGACTATTTCGTCCTTTACTTTATGAAGGTCTAAAGAAATACCACCAGAAGGTTTCGCGATAAAGTCAATAGCACCATATTGCATCGCAACTATTGTATTTTCAGTTCCTTCCTTTGTGGTACTAGATAACATGATGACGGGTATGGGATTGTGAGTCATAATTTTTTTCAGAGCTTCTATCCCATCCATTGTAGGCATTTCCACGTCCATGGTTATTACGTCAGGATTAAGTTGTTTAATTTTGGTCAGTGCATCCTCACCGTTTCTAGCAGTTCCTACAACTTCAATCTGATGATCTTCTTTTAAAAATTGTGAAATCAACTTTCTCATGAATGCTGAGTCATCTACGATAAGAACTTTTACTTGTTTCACGGTGGTACCTACCTTTCAATTAAATATTTTCGTAATCTTGACATAAATGAATGAGTTGTTGGTTTTTGTTGTCTCATATCATTTGAGTTTAACAAATATGTATTAGCTATAACTTGAATATTTTTACTTGCACTAGATTTTGGTGCATATAACAAAAATGGAGTTTGTCGGCTGACTGCCTTAACAATATGTTTGTCTTCAGGTATTTGACCTAAAACCTTTATTTCTTTATTTAAGAACTGTTTCATGACAGTTGAAATTCTGTGAGTTGTATGATTTCCTTCTAGTTGTGACTGGGTTTTATTAATTATTAAAAATAGCGGCTTTGCAGGATCTTTTAAAATGATATACTTTATCGCTGCATATGCATCCATAATCGAAGTAGGTTCTGGTGTAGTAACGACAAATACTTCGTTTACTGCTTTTAACAGCAATAGATTTTCTTCAGTCATGCCAGCACCCATATCAAATATGACATAATCATATTTATCTATTAACCTTTGCATATGTTGAATAATCAAATGGACTTTAGTAGAATCCAGCTTAAAAACATGATTAAAACCAGAGCCCCCTGCAATATATGATAGGTTTTCAGGTCCTTTAGTAATAATCTGATCGATGGAAATCTCATTGTTAAAGACATCCAAGATTGTATATTTTGAAGATACGCCCATTAAAATATCGATATTCCCCATACCAATATCCATATCAAAAATAAGTACCTTTTTTTTCTGCCTAGCTAACGTCAAAGCAAAATTTAATGAAATATTAGATTTACCAACACCTCCCTTACCACTTATAACAGCGATCGTTTTAGCTGAGGTGTTGGTTCCTTGAAGTTCCATTTGTTCACGTAAGCTTGCTGCTTGATCCTTAACCATTGGCATCTTCTCCAAGTATAATTTGGCCGATTAACTGAGGAGAAGCTGCTTTAATATCATCTGGTACATTTTGACCATTCGTAATATAAGCTACACCAACTTGAAAATGATCGATTAGATTAAGCATAGAACCGTATGTTGATGTCTCATCTTCTTTAGTAAAAATAAACTGATCGATATGAATCATTGAAAATTGCTTATAAATTTGCTTCATGTCAGTAAATTTTGATGTGAGGGATAGAACAAGAAACGTTTCAACATCCTCATTAAAATCTATAATTTCTTTGAGATCCTCCACGTATTGTTGATTCAAAAAATTCCTGCCAGCTGTATCTACTAGTACTACATCATAATCAACAAATTTTTCCTTAGCACGTTGAAAATCTTCAATATTGTAACAAACTTCAATTGGGATATCTAAAATTTTGGCATATGTTTTTAATTGTTCAATTGCTGCAATTCTATACGTATCAGTTGTAATAAAGGCAACCCTTTTCTTATCATTTAACACACATTGAGCAGCTAGTTTTGCCAATGTAGTTGTTTTTCCAACTCCTGTTGGTCCTACTACATTGACAAATTTCTTCGTAAAGCTCACTCCTCCATAGTTAAATGAAGCTATACTGTCGACGATTAGTTGCTTCGTCCACCTCAATAAGTCCAAATTGTTATCTTTATTTTCCGTCGAATATTTCACCAATAGTGCATCCATAAGCTTCATTCTTAATGAATCAGATATCTCTTGAACGATTAGTATTTCGTTAATTTGCCTTAAAGGTTTTGGGTATTTATCAAAATTTGTATGTATATCAACGTTCAAATTTTCCATTAATGATTTTATACCTTTTAATTCAGTTAAAACATCGTCAGATTTTTCAGTAGCTGCTGTCTCATCCTTCAAATGAAGGACGTCATGAGGTTTTTCACTTCCTTTTACAACTGGCATACTATTTTTCATGCTCAATGCTTGTTGTTCGGGAGAAAACGGTTCTGGGTCTTGTACAGCAATAACCTCAAACTGTTTCCTTGAAAGAAAACCGAGTAACCCTCTCTTCTGAACGACCTTAGAACTAAGAATGACTGCATCATTTCCTAATTCTTGTCGTATTTTTTTCATTGCTTCAGACATAGAAGGTGCGATATATTTTTTTATTTTCATTGTATGTTCACCACTCCAACACTTTGAACTTCTACACTTCCATCAAGTTCATTATAGGATAACACTGGCACGTGTGGAAGTAATCTTTCGATAATTTGCTTCATATACATTCTTACGGCAGGTGAACATAACAATATTGGGGCTTGATCCTGGAACTGTTGCTGTTCAATATTCTGTATTACACTATTCGTTATCACTTCAGATGAATCAGGAGCGATAGATAAATAGTTCCCGTGTTCTGTTTGTTGAATACTATCTGCAATCATTTTTTCAACAGCACCTGATAATGTAATCACTTTTAAACTGTCTCGGTTATTAATAAATTGTGACGTAATTTGGCGAGCGAGTGATTGTCTTACATACTCTGTTAACAAATCTGTGTCAGATGTTATCTTACAAAAATCAGCTAATGTTTCAAATATGACCGGTAAATTTCGGATTGAAACATTTTCTTTTAATAACTTGGATAACACTTTCTGGATATCTCCAATTGCTAGCGGATTAGGTGTTACTTCTTCAATAAGTATTGGATAAGATTCCTTCAAATGTTCAACTAGCTGGTTCGTTTCTTGGCGGCCTAATAATTCATGCGCATTTGTTTTAATTAATTCAGTAATATGTGTAGACACTACTGAAGCTGGATCTACAACTGTATACCCAAGCATTTCTGCTTTTTCTCTCATGTCTTCAGAGATCCATTTTGCTGGCAACCCAAAGGAAGGTTCTACCGTATCAATTCCTTCAACAGCTGGATCATCAACACCAGGACTCATAGCTAAAAAGTGATCTAACAGAAGCTCCCCTTTAGCTACTTCGTTCCCTTTTATTTTAAATCTATACTCATTCGGTTGTAGCTGAATGTTGTCACGAATTCTAACGACCGGAATAACAAGACCTAACTCTATCGCCAACTGCCTTCTAATCATCACAATGCGCTCTAATAAGTCTCCACCTTGCTTAGTATCAGCTAGAGGAATTAAGCCGTAACCGAACTCAAATTCAATCGGATCAACATTGAGCAGACTTACAACACTGTCAGGACTTTTCATTTCCTCTGTTTCTATTTCTTCTTCAAGCTCTTCTTTATCTTCAATAGAAGCTTTTTGAGAGTTACTAATCAAATAACCACCAGTGATGAGCAATGCTGCAATTGGTAATGTTAATGTTAAAGACATCGTTGTAAAAAAACCGAAACATGCAATCGTTGCACCGACCACATATAACATTTTAGGAAATGCAAATAACTGACCCGTTATATCCTCACTTAAATTTCCTTTTGATGCAGCCCTTGTAACGATAATACCTGTTGCTGTTGAGATCATTAAAGCTGGAATTTGACTGACTAAACCGTCACCTACAGACAATAGCATGTATGTACTTGAGGCTTCAGCAAGATCCATATCCATTTGTAGAACTCCAATAATCATGCCAAAAATAATATTGATCAACGTAATAACAATACCTGCAATTGCATCCCCTTTTACAAATTTACTTGCTCCATCCATCGCACCATAAAAATCAGCTTCTCGTTGAATTTTTTCACGGCGTACAATCGCATCTTTTTCAGATATAAGGCCAGCATTTAAATCAGCATCAATACTCATTTGTTTACCGGGCATTGCATCTAATGTAAAACGAGCTGCAACCTCTGAAACCCGCTCAGCCCCTTTTGTAATAACTATAAATTGAATTATAATAAGAATAACAAAAACGACAAAACCAACTAACACATTTCCACCAATAACAAAATTTCCGAACGTTTCAACTACTTGACCTGCATCGGCATTACCTAATATAGAGCGCGTCGTGGATACGTTTAAGCCGAGGCGAAAGAGTGTTAATACTAATAATAGTGAAGGAAATACAGAAAGCTGCAGGGCCTCTTTCATATTCATGGATACGAGGAGGACTAATAAGGCAAGAGAAATATTTAACATGATTAACACGCTCAATAACCACGTAGGTAATGGAATGACTAACATAATAATAATAAGTACAACACCGACTATAACAGGTAAATCTCTTGCTCTCATATGACATTCTCTCCTTACATATGCTGTTCAAAATTTTACTCTTAGGTTTTCTACCCTGATCTTCAATCTTGTTTAACAATCTCACTGAACATTCATTTATACACAACATCTATACTTTATTTTTCAAGCTATAAACATAAGCTAAAATTTCGGCAACTGCTTTAAAATATTCTTCTGGTATGGCTTGACCAATCTCTGTTTGATCATATAGAGCCCTTGCTAATGGCCGATTTTCTATAGTTACTACATTGTTTTTCTTTGCAATTGACTTGATTTTTTGAGCTATAAAGTCCACTCCACTAGCTACTACAAAAGGAGCATCCATTTTTGATTCGTCATACTTCAATGCGACTGCGAAGTGTGTTGGATTTGTAATGATTACGTCCGCATTAGGAACCTCTTGCATCATTCGCTGCATCGCCATTTCTCGTTGCTTTTGTTTTATTTTTGACTTTATTTGAGGATCACCTTCGACATTTTTATATTCATCTTTTATATCTTGTTTTGACATTCGAATACTTTTCTCAAAGTCATATTTTTGGTACAGGTAATCGATAATTGCTAAGAAAACAAGAACAATGGATGCTGCTAAACCCATTTGAAAAACTAACTTTGCGAGAAAAGACAGCGCAGCACCAATGCTTATTTGTGACAGCATTTCCACTTGACCCCAATTGACCCATAGTATAAAAAAAGTAACTGCTGCAACAAACGATATTTTTAAGATGGATTTTAAAAATTCAACAAGCGCTCGAATTGAAAAAATTCGTTTTGCACCTTTGATTGGATCTATTTTTTCTAGCTTAAATTTAATAGGTTCAGTTGAGAATAAAAAACCTACTTGTGAATAATTTGCTGCAACTCCTCCAACCATTGCTGCAAGCATTATAGGTGCTATGATTAATGCCATATCTTTTACTAACACTAGAAAGATGTCAAACACGTTACTTTCCGTGACATCTACTAATAAATAATCTTGAAAAGTAGTAATAAATATATCTACTAATTTGTCCAGCATATAAGGGCCACTAAACCAAAAAAAGAGAAATACGACGAATAACACAATCGCTGTATTAACATCTTGACTTTTCGCTACTTGACCTTTCTTTCTTGACTCTTGACGCTTTTTTGGAGTCGCTTTTTCTGTTTTTTCCCCAGCAAAAAACTGAAGATCTAATCGTAAAAAAGACAAATTACACGCCTCCTAAAATTCTCATCAAGGTTCTCAAAGTGACCAATACATTCTCGAATAAGTCCCTTACTAAATAAATAAAAGATGCCATTATGACAATTAGCATCACAAAGCTCACGATAATTTTGATAGGAATACCAACGACAAAAATATTTAGCTGAGGCATCGTTCTTGCCATAATTCCTAATGCAATATCTACTAGAAAAAGTGAGCCAACGATAGGTAGGGCCATTTGAAAAGCTATAATAAACATATAACTCATCGTTTGAATCAAAAATGCACTGAATCTACTGTCCCCAAAAGAAACCCACGTTTGATCGATTGGTATAAATTGATAGCTATTGAAAATCCCGTCAAGTAATAAATGATGGGCATCTACTGAAAGTAAGAACAGTAACGCAAATGTATATAAATACTGCCCCATGAGAGGGCTTTGAGCTCCAGTTTGGGGATCAATAACGTTGGCAATCGCAAAACCCATCTGAAAATCAATAAAACCTCCAGCCGTCTGGATAGCAGAGAATATAATATAAGCTGTAAATCCTATTAGTATACCTATTAAAGCCTCTTTTAGAATCATAGCAATAAACAATACATCTATTGGAATGGTATATGGATCTATTGTAAATACCATGATCCACGCTAAAAAAAAAGATAATCCAATTTTTAGCGTATTTGGTATATTTCGATAAGAAAAAATGGGTATCGTTACAAAAAAGGCTGAAATTCTAATAAATATTAATAAGAACATTGGAAATAAAGCAATCATATCATTCATAACTAACCCACAAACTTATGCAAATTATTAAAGATTTCATATGTATAACTGATCATCCTAGATAACATCCAGGGACCAAATACAACCAACCCTATAAAAACAGCAACAATCTTCGGAATAAACGCCAATGTTTGTTCTTGTATTTGTGTAGTAGCCTGAAAAATACTAACAGCCAAGCCTACACCTAAAGCTAATAATAGCAGAGGACCACTTACTATCAGTACAGTGTAAACACCTGATTGGGCAAGTGATATAACAGTTTGAGCATCCATAACTTGTCTCCTAACCAAAGCTTGTTAATAGTGATTTAATAACAAGATTCCAGCCATCAACTAGTACAAACAATAGTATTTTAAATGGTAAGGCAATCATAACTGGTGGTAGCATCATCATCCCCATGGACATTAAAACACTAGCGACTACCATATCAATAACTAAAAAAGGTACAAAAATCATAAAGCCAATTTGAAATGCTGTTTTCAATTCACTGATCGCAAATGCCGGGACAAGTGCTGTCATCGGAATGTCTTCAATTGATGATGGGCTCTCATATTCTCCATATTGTAAAAATAGCGCTAAATCTTTTTGTCGCGTATGATTACTCATATATTCTTTCATAGGTATACTCGCTCGTTCATAAGCTTCTTCTATGTTAATTTCTTCGTTAAATAAAGGTGTCAAGGCTTGTTCATTTACCTCTTGAAAAGTTGGCGCCATAATAAAAAAGGTTAAAAATAGAGACAACCCTACTATTACTTGGTTTGGGGGCATTTGTTGTGTCCCTAACGATGTCCTAACAAACGATAACACAACTACTACTCTAGTAAAGCTCGTCATTAATATTAAAATACTTGGAGCTAAAGAAAGGACCGTCAATAATAGTAATAGTTTGACTGTCGTTGATACATTTTGGGGATCACTCGTATTAAAAAGCTCTGCAATCTCATTCATTCAAACTAGTCCCTTTCTTTATCTTGCTCATGTAGAAGATGTTTTCTTTCTTCAGAAAGCTCATCCAACTGTGATTTGAGCACACTAGCGAAATTTTCATCATTATGATGTTGCTTTTTATCGCGAGACGATAAAAGCTTCTTCACTAAATGTGCTGGCTGCACCATTTGATTTAGCTTATTATGATGATCATCTACGATTTGTTGTACTTCATGCTCATTGTCAATTTCTCGTAATAATTGAATATCTTCACCTACGCCAACAACTAAAATACGCTTACCGACTTTAATGAGCTGAACGGAGCGATTAGAACCTAAGCCAGTTCCACCTAAATTCTCGACATATTTAAAATTGCTTTGAGCACTACTTTTTTTATTGACAAATTTAATTAACAAATAGATAAGTAGAATCACAAAAATGGTGGCAAAAATCATTTTTGTAACATCCCATAAGCCCACCGTATTTTGATTTTCTACAAGTGGACCTACCTCATCTTCATTGTTACCGTCTTCTAAATTACTATCTTCGTCAAAATAATCTGTTACACTCATTGGTGATGACTGCTCCGCATAAACAATCAAAGATTGTAGCGGAGCAAAGATAATGGTATATAAAATTGCTATTAATAATATTTTTTTTGCTTGCAAGATGGAAACCTCATTTTAATTTAACGTTTTATTAATTGCTTCAATAACACGTTCTGCTTGGAATGGTTTAACGATAAAATCTTTCGCTCCAGCTTGAATAGCATCTATGACCATCGCCTGTTGTCCCATTGCTGAACACATCACTATTTTTGCATTTGGGTTTATTTTACGAATTTCTTTCAACACTGAAATCCCATCCAATTCAGGCATAGTAATATCTAAAGTGACTAAATCTGGTTGGAATTCTTTATATTTTTCAATTGCTTGAACACCATCGGCAGCTTCGCCAACAACATCAAATCCATTTTTCGTTAATATATCTTTAATCATCATTCTCATAAATGCCGCATCATCTACGATCAAAATCTTATGACTCATATTTTATAATACCTCCATGCTTCTTAACGCAATTTTTTGACACGATCTGATTGACTTATAATATCTGTTACCCTAACCCCGAAGTTTTCTTCTATTACGACTACTTCACCTTGGGCAATTTTCTTATTATTTACTAAAATATCAACTGGCTCTCCCGCTAATTTATCAAGTTCAATAATTGAACCAGATGATAGCTCTAAAACATCTTTTACATTTTGTTTTGTGCGCCCTAACTCAACAGTGACTTTTAAAGGAATATCTAATAACATATCAAGATTGTTTGATTCAACTGTGGTCATAGGTGTCCTTTCAAAGTTAGAAAATTCGGCTGGTTGAATATTAGGTGTTGCCATTCTTGATGATTTACTTACACCTGTTCCTATATATTGTGGGGCTGAGCCATGGTTTACTTCATGACCTACTTCTCTTTCTAACAATGAAGTAGCTGCAACTTCATCCATAGCATGTTGAACTGGTATCTCTTCCTTTGAATTCATAGCTAGTTCCTTATGAGAGCCTTCCACTGCCATCTGATTACTATCTTCTGAGAAAAGTAAATCTTCCGCTAAATCTTTTCCAAAAGTTTTCGGTAAAAGTTGCATAATATTGGAATCGATTAAATCCCCTACTTTTAATCTAAATGATACTTTTATTAAGCTATCAACTTCGGGAATTCTTTCTGTTCCTTCACCTTCCTTAATATCAAGTATATCAATACTCGGTGGAGAAATATCGACTTTTTTGTTAAATACTGTCGACATGGATGTAGCTGCTGAACCCATCATTTGATTCATAGCTTCTTGTACAGCACTTATTTGGATCTCTCCAAGCTTACCTTCAGGAGGGTTCTTTCCATCTCCTCCGAGCATAATATCAGCAATAATCGCCGCATCACTTTGTCTAATTACTAATAAATTCGAGCCAGAAAATCCTTCTGTATAATTAACTTGTACCGCTACATATGGGTGAGGAAATTCATCTTTTAATCTACTTTTTAATACAACGGATACTAAAGGTGTTGTAATTTCCACCTTTTGATTTAATAAGGTGGAGAGTACAGTCGCTGAACTACCAAAGGAAATATTTCCTATTTCACCTAACGCGTCTTTTTCAAAATCAGACAAAAACTCCTCTGCTGCATGACCTTGGTTCTGGCTGTCACTGCTCTCATCATCAGTCCCACCTAGCAGTGCATCTATTTCGTCTTGTGATAGCATATCATCATTTAACATATTCATTTCCCCCTCTCACATGATCTATCAACTGGACTGCTTGTGTTTTACCAACTTTTCCAGGTTGTCCAGTGAATTTTGGCAAATCATTCACTTTTATAGTTAAAGGTTGATCTATCTTTTGATTTAATTGAATGACATCACCAACATCAAGATGCAAGAAGTCTTCTATTGGAATTTCTGAAGTACCAAGCTCAGCGGTAATAGGAACCTCAGTCAATTTAATCCGCTCTTTTAGTGCTTCAATCTCTTGAGGCTCTCGTTCTTTCTCACCTTTTTGCATCCAGTAATGAACAGATAATTTCCGGATGATCGGTTCTAAGACGACGTGTGGAATACAAATATTTATCATTCCAGTCGTATCGCCAATTTGGGTATTCATCGAAATGACCACTACTGTTTCATTTGGTGAAACCATTTGTAAAAATTGAGGATTCACTTCAAAATTAACTAATGCAGGCTCCATTTCAACAATATTACTCCATGCTTCCTTTAAATTATCTACAGATTTTTCAAAAAGGTTAGACATGATCGTTGTCTCAATTTCGGTTAATCGATCTACCTTATTAAAATTATGTCCACTTCCACCTAACACGCGATCTAACATCGAGTATGCGATATTCGGGTTCACTTCCATCAAGATTCTACCTTCTAAAGGAGGTACCTCAAACACGTTCAACACAGTCATCTTAGGTATTGAACGGATAAACTCCTCATATGGGACTTGATCTGCAGACGCGACTGTAATTTGAATATATGTACGTAACTGTGCTGAAAAATAATTTGTAAATAATCTTGCTAGATTTTCGTGAATTCGGGTTAAACTACGAATTTGATCTTTGGAGAAGCGTAAAGCTCTTTTAAAATCATAAACTTTTACTTTCTTTTCGGATTCTTCCTTTTTTAACTCCTCCGCATTCATCTCGCCTGTTGATATTGCAGACAATAAAGCATCAATTTCACTTTGGGATAACACTTCACTTGACAAATTTGTTCACCTCCATCTTCGATCTGACTCCACCAATTGATAAAGAGTTATTGAAGAAGAAAGGAGGTAATGTAAACTCTATTTACATTTCCATCTTGCATTAACTCATTGATTTTGTTCATTAATTTCTCCTCAAGATATATTTTGCCTTCTTTACCACTGAATTGCTCCGCTTTCATTTCAGAAATCTCTTGGATTATAATATTACGCACTTGAAAATCGCGTTTCTGCAGTTCTTTTTTCGAACCTTTACTATCAGTTTCTATTTTAAAGGAGACACGGATAAAGCCTTCATCAAGTAGATTGGTGGTAATGTCATCCATATCCATAGAGTTATCTATTATTTCATCAATAGTAGGAGCTGCTTCTACATCTTTATCTCCTATATCAAGCAAAACGATTAGCAATATTAAACCTACGATCGTAAAGGTTGCAAGCATTATTATCATAAGTGTATATAATCTATTTTTATTCACTTTCCTCACCTTCCGTCTCTCGATGAGTCCCAATTATATTTATCTTTGTATAATACTGTTCAATTTGTTGTACAACATCATCTACGTCTTCTTTAACAACAAATTTTTTCCCATTTGTTAAAGTAATCGTCGTATCAGGAAATGCTTCAACCTGCTCAATGTAAATCGCATTTAACATATATGTTTTTCCATTTAGCCTGGTGAGTGCAATCATATTTTCAAATATGGGCAAATAGAATTCACCTTCAAGATTAACAGCAAGCTATGCATTAACTAGATATGCAGAATTCTATTTGCCCTTTCCCCTTTTTTAAATTTAACGTTTTAGGTTAACAAGTTCTTGTAAAATTTCATCAGATGTTGTAATAATTCGAGTGTTCGCTTGGAATCCACGCTGAGCAACGATCATTTCTGTAAATTCCTCAGAAAGATCAACATTGGACATTTCTAGCGTACCAGGTTCGATAGTTCCCGTACCGTTCACTCCAGGCACGTCTATAGCAGCGGCACCTGAATTAATTGTTTCAGTAAATAAGTTATTACCTACCTTTTGAAGCCCACCATTATTAGAGAATTTCGCTATTTGGATGGTTCCAGCTGTGTTTAACCCGGTTGAATCTGTGTAGGAAACAGTTCCATCCTGACCAATACTAAATTCAGAAGCATCATCAGGGATATTTAGGTTAGAATTTGTACCTGTTCCTGTAGCTACTAAATATAGCCCATCACCATTAACAATATCTCCATTTACATCTAAATAAAAATTACCGGCGCGCGTAAAATAGTTATTTGTACCATCTGTTACGACAAAATAACCATCCCCAGATATCGACAAATCCAAAGTTCGATTTGTTGTTTGTAGACTTCCTTGCGTATGAATCGTATCAATGGATGCCAATTGCGCACCTAAGCCTACTTGTTTAGGGTTTGTTCCTCCTCGTCCACCTGATGGTGCTGAAGCACCAGCTACTTGCTGGCTGACGAGGTCTTTAAACATGGCACGACCTTTTTTAAAGCCGAAAGTGTTAACATTTGCGATATTATTACCGATTACATCTAGCTTCGTTTGGAAGTTTTTCATTCCTGAAATTCCTGAATACATCGAACGTAGCATATATACGATCTCCTTTCTATGCGGTTACATCTGTCATTCCGTAACCTTGGCCTCCATATGGTCCAGCCAATCAATCAATAATGATTGTTCCGTTTATATTCGAAAATATTTGCGTTGTTGCTTCTTTTCTATCCATCGCTGTAACTACTGTGTTATTTTTTGCACTGACAATTAATGCAGCATTATTTAATAATACGAGTGAATCTTGGATACCCATTTGTTTCGCTTCGGCAACTTTTTCACTTATCTTGTTCCATTGCCGATTATCAATCGTAATATTGCGCTCCATTATTCGCTGGCTCGCATGTTTACTAATTTTGAGTTCATTAGTAGATGCTAGTGCAAGACCGAATTGTGTTTTAAAATCAGCTGAAGCTGGTTGCTTAGTTGTTGAAACATGGTTATTTTTAGGACTAATTTGATGCTGTTGATAAGCATGAATGATACGTTGTGTCAATTATTCACCTCCGATTATTAAGAGGGACAAATTTTCACGTTTATGCAGAAATTTTGAGAATTTGTGAAGCAGAAATAGTAGTTCCATCTGCATCATCAAGCTGGTATGTCGTTTGTCCATTGTTAAACAAAACAGAAAGAACTGTCGCTGACATTTCAGTCCCATCATCTCTTTGCCACATAACTGACTTCCCTATTAATTCACTACCTTGTAATATGTGATTGTCTGTAGTAGTATGGTTAATTCCAGAAATATTACCTAATTCCAAAGTTGAACCATCTTCTAGCTCAAAATAAACTTCACCGTTAATATATTGAATTGAACTAATAACTCCTGTCCCTTCAACAATCGTTGAACCATCCTCATCTATCACTTCTTTATGATACGTTACATCTTTACCGACAAATTGATTGTAACTAACAAGATTGGATTGTATGCTCTGTTGTAGCATAAGTTCCATCGATTCTGACATAGCCATCATTTGCTCTAATGAAGAAAACGTTGCCATTTGGGCAATAAAATCCTTATCCTGCATTGGATTAAGTGGGTCTTGATTTTGCAATTGTGTCATTAAAATTTTTAGAAAATCGTCTTTTCCTAATATATCAGACCCTGTATTTCTCTCTTCATTTTGATATGAGGATAAATAATAATCTGCTGGAATTGTAGTAGCCATATTCATCACCTTTACCTATACTTGTAGATTAAGTAAAACTTCTTCAAAAGATAATGGTTCATCATTTGCTTGATTATCATTTTGGTCATCTTGCTCGCTTTGATTTTGTCTCTGTTGGTCATTTTGATCACGGTTAAGGAATCTCATAAATTGTTGTTCTAGTTGATCAGAAATGACTAGTTTATCTACTTGAATATTTTGAGCCTGAAACGATTGCTTTAAGTTAAATAATTGAGACTCTATTAATTCTTTAGCAGCAGTTGAAGACGTAATAATTCTAGCTAGCATACCAGCTTCGGTCTGTTGTAATTCAATTCTTAATGAACCGAGATGCTCTGGGAATAGTTTAATTTGTAATGTTTTATTCCCATTTAAAAATGATAGATTACCTTTTGCTAATATGTTCTGAAAATCTTTAATAAATTGCTCTTGATTAGCACCTTTATCTGGTTGCCCGACAAATAAGACAAATTGTTGAATTTTATCCATTTGCCCTTGTGGAATGTCAACATTCACTACAGGTTGTGTTATAGCTTCTATCGGTTGCTTCAAGGTCATTCCAGATAATAATAGATTATTGTTTTGTGAAGCAGGGACGGTCGAATTACCCTTCGTGAGCTCAATATTTAATCGATTATCTGCACCGATAAAAAATTGCTGACGGCCATTTGTTTTCACGTCATGATTACTCGTTTTGTTTTGTTCCTTCACCATTTCAGAAGATGCATTTACTAGTGAATTTAATAGTTGCTTCAAGGTCGATAAACTATCATTGTTACGACCTGACGCGCCCTGTAGTTGATTTGTTAAATTCTTCAAATTCTCTACAACTTTCATGAGTAATTGTTGGGATACTGTACCATCATTTTTCAGCGAATTAGCAACACGTTCTATAGCTGTAAGAATATCCTCCGATAATTTACCTTGTCCTTGAAGAGTTAGTAATAAATCTTGGCGGATGGTTAAATTATTGGCCATATTATCAATTAATAATAGAAGTTCTTCATTAGATAATTCGCTTACATCTGCTGCTAATAACTGATCAAGTTGTTCATTAATATAATCAATGTCCTGCTCTTTCATTTCCTGGGCAACATGAGCTTTTTCATTATGTTGAACTACACTATTATTATTTCCGTTAACGTTAACACCTTTGTCTTGATCCTCTTTTGTTACGTTAGTACTATTGCCTTGATCTTTACTTGACATCGCTCCTGATAGTTTTTCTTTAAAACCAGAGTCGTTTGGTGTTGTATCCAGAAAATTGTCTTTAGCCTTCTTTTGACTAACAGAAACTGGCTGTAATAGTTGTACACTCATCGTTTTCACCTCCTCTCATGTAATGACTGAATTTTTACTCACCATTAAATTCTTCTGCTAGTAGCTGTGTAAACTCCGCTGCAGATTTAGGCTCCATTTTTTCTAAGACTGCTGCTCTTTTTTCCATTTCCATTGACGCCAATATGTCTATCACATAGCCATCATCCATCTTTTGCATAATTGCGGCAGCGTTTTTTGCTGTCATATTCTCATATGGACTGACGATTAAATCATCTTTTTTCTCATCATTCTTTTTCACATTTAAATTGTTTAATTCTGCTTTTAACTCATTTATCTGATCTTCTTGTTTTGCGATTGTAGCTATATGATCATCTACCTCAGCCTGATGGTTTTCAATTTTCGCTTCCAAATCAGCTATAGTGGCTTTTTGTTCTATAATTGTATCTTGGTTCTCATTCATATCAGGATCCGTTGTACCCGTTGTGCTTACAACATTAGCAATGAATGGTATTTGTGCAGCGTATTGCTTTGTATCTTCAAAGACATTACCGCCCTTCAAACTGATGATGATGAGCACAATGCTAAAAGCTAATGCGAACGGGATAACTATTATGAATAGAAACCTTCGGAACTTACTGAGTTCTTTTTTCTTTTTCACTCTGTATTCACCCTCGTTCTTAAAAATTGCTGCACCGAAATTTCATTCATTAATTTATTTTCGTTACATTTATTAGTCATAACGAAGTTTTCATAGTCAATTTCTTTCATTCTTTCATATTTTTTCATTTCAATATTAGCCTCAAGGAGCAACTTTTCTTTTGCTTGCATTTGGGCACGTGCTTCAGCAACTAACTGTTGCAAATTGTTAATATCTTGATCGATTTTTAACATGAAGCGTTGATATTTTTGGATATCCTCAATGGACGATCCTCTCGTTATTTTTTCAGATTGCCCAGCCTGACGTTCTTCCTTTTGCTTTAACAATTCATATAATTTCTTACCTACTATTTCAAAATTCTCAATTGATTTATTATACTCAACAAGAACAGCCTCTTTCTCATGTTCCTTAAGCGATAATATTTGATGAAATTTATAAGAATATGTCATTGTATTTTTATTCACCTGTCTCTATTAAACGAAGTAATGACGATACACTATCCTTGCTATTAATCTTATCATTTGTATTCTGCTTCAAGTAATCAACAAGTTTCGGATAAAAACGAATGGCTTCATCTATATTCTTTGATGAACCCCTTTTATATGCTCCAATATTAATTAAATCTTCGGAATTCATATATGTTGATAGAAGTTCTCTAAATTTTTCTGCAGCTACTATTTGTTCGTTTGGTGCTATCTGGTTCATCACACGACTTACGCTTTTTAATAAGTTAATAGCAGGAAATTGTCCTTTATTCGCAAGATTACGATCTAACACGAAGTGGCCATCCAAGATTCCTCTGACCGCATCCGCAATTGGCTCGTTCATATCATCTCCGTCAACTAATACAGAATAAAAGGATGTAATAGAACCGAGTTGATTTGTACCAGTTCTCTCTAATAACTTTGGAAGTATTGCAAATACGGACGGGGTATACCCCTTAGTCGTTGGTGGCTCACCAGTAGCTAAGCCAACTTCTCTTTGTGCCATCGCGACTCTAGTAACTGAATCCATCATTAACATAACATTTAGCCCTTGATCTCGAAAATATTCGGCAATCGTTGTAGCTGTATAAGCGCCTTTTATTCTCATTAAGGCAGGCTGATCGGAAGTTGCTACAATAACGATTGATCGCTTTAGACCCTCTTCTCCAAGATCTCTTTCGATGAATTCACGAACCTCTCTTCCACGTTCACCAATCAACGCGATGATGTTTAAATCTGCGCTAGTATATCGGGCAGTCATGCCCATCAATGTACTTTTCCCAACACCTGATCCAGCGAAAATGCCAACACGTTGCCCTTTCCCAACTGTTAACAGGCCATCTATCATGCGAACACCGACTTCTATTTCTTCGTCAATAGGCGGTCTCTCCATTGGGTTTGGAGGAGCCTTTTCCGTCTTAACCGTCGCTAATCCTTTTGGTAGCTCCCCACCATTTAAAGGATGTCCTAACGAATTTAGCACCTTCCCTATTAATGCTGAACCTACTTTTATTTGTAGTGGATTTTTCGTTGTTTCTACAACACTGCCTGACGATATACTACTAACACCCATATAAGGCATTAGTATTACAAATTCATCCCGAAACCCAACAACCTCTGCCATGATTTTATTGTTCTTGTTTGAATCAACGTATATGTAACATACGTCCCCTATTGAGCTTTCGGGACCTTTAGACTCGATCATTAAACCTACAACTCTTGTTACTTTCCCATATCGTTTATATGTGTCTATTGAATGGATGTCATTCATTAAGCTAGCTAATTTCAACTACTATCATTCCTCTACTAAAAGTTCAATTAGTTTAGCCTTTATTTCTTCTAACTGGCTATCTACACTTGCATCAATTTTGCCAAATGATGATTCTATAATACAGCCAGTTTCTTTTCTATCCTCGTCTGGGTAGATATATAATTCAGTCATATGGTTTAAAAGATCGAGCAACTCATTTTTGCGACTTATAACAAGGTCATATTGTGATGGGTGAACATATATTTTAATATCAGTATGTTCCTTTACTTCTTTTAAGGCTCGCTTAACAATATGTACGAATTGCCCTTCGTCTCCGTCTAGAGTTTCTCCCAGGATCCGTTCAGCTACTTTTATGCCGATAAGCAGCATTTTTTCCTCAGCTGAATCCAAGATTTCATGGTAATCTTTTTTTGTTAAACTGACTATGTGTTTTGCTTCACTCAATTTTTCACTATACTCGGTGTAGCCAGCTTCTTCACCAGACTGAAAACCTGCCTTATAGCCAGTCTCTTTCGCCTCAGCTTCTAGCTGTTGTTTTTCTTTTAGCCATGCTTGTTTTGTTTGTTCAATTTCTTCATTTACTTGCTTAAGTTGTTTATTGGCATTCTCCAGCAATTCTTTCGCTTCTTGTTTCGCATCAGTTATCAGGTGTTGAGCTAGCTGTTTTTCCGAATCATTGCTAACATTGTCGGCTCCTCCTTCATTTGAAAAAGTTTGGAGTCCTATCACCTTTTTGTCTCTAGAAGTGACTGAAGTAAATGGTGCTTTTATGACGTTAGACAATAATATCATCTCCTCCACCACGAGCCACAATGATTTCTCCTGTTTCTTCTAGTCTACGAATAACTTCAACAATTTTGGTTTGGGCTTCCTCAACATCACGTAAGCGAACAGGTCCCATATATTCCATATCTTCCTTAAAGGATTCAACCATACGTTTAGACATATTTCTAAATACAACGTCTTTGACCTCTTCACTAGATACTTTAAGAGCAAGAATGAGATCATCATTTTGAACCTCTCTGATTACTCTCTGTATTGCACGGTTATCAAGAGTAACAATATCTTCAAAGACAAACATTCTCTTTTTAATTTCTTCTGCTAGCTCTGGGTCCTGTATTTCTAATGCATCAAGTATCGTTCTCTCAGTGCTTCTATCAACACCATTCAATACATCAACTACAGACTCAATCCCACCGGTTTGATTATAGTCTTGTGTAACGGTTGCCGAAAGCTTCCTTTCCAATACTTGTTCAACTTCATTTATAATCTCAGGAGATGTACCTTCCATTAATGCAATTCTTCTTGCCACCTCTGTTTGTAACTCTTGTGGTAATTCTGACAATATTAGTCCTGCTTGTGCAGGATCTAAGTAGGATAAGACTAACGCAATTGTTTGCGGATGCTCTTCCTGAATATAATTCAATATTTGACTAGGATCGGCTTTCCTGACAAAATCAAAAGGTCTAACTTGTAAGGAGGATGTTAAGCGATTAATAATAATCGCTGCTTGCTCACTCCCTAATGCTTTCTCAAGGATTGTCTTTGCATAGCCAATTCCCCCTTGTGCTATATAATCTTGCGCAAGGGCGATGTTATGAAATTCCTCCATAATTTTCTCTTTGGCTTTAGAATCGACCTTTTTCACATTAGAAATCTCTAATGTTAGCCTCTCAATTTCTTCTTCTGATAAATGCTTGTAAATAGATGCTGATACATCTGGACCAAGAGAGATTAAAAGAATGGCAGCCTTTTGTTTTCCTGTTAGTATTGTTTTTCCTTCTTTATTAGCCATCTTTTTTCCTCCTAATCTTCAGCTAACCAAGATCTTAATAGCTTTGCAAAATCATCTGGTTTGTCTTTTGCCATCTTTTCTAACTGTTTTCTTCTCACATTCGTTTCAGTTTCTTTCTCATCATTAACATCTGGAAGGAAAATCTTTGATTGGTCCGTCATATCAATTTCCTCTGTAGCTCGTGATCTGTTATATAGTAATAAAGCGACAAGTAAGATAATGATTGCTAATAATATCGCTCCAACGATGTAAATCCAAGGCGGAATTAACGGTTTAGATGGCGCACTAAATACAGGTTTACCATTAAATTGAGCAATGTGAACGACTACTTTATCTTTCGCATCATCAACTGTCAATTTGTCACCGTCATCTAATACGATTGAAGTACGTACGATTGAGCTTAGTATATCTTGAATGTCATCTTTTGGCACAGCAGTAGTATCACCACTAGCTACTGGGGGCTCAACCATTACTTGAATACCAAGATCTCTTACCTTATACGGACTTTCAACTATTTCTTTAGTTATTCGGTCTACTTCACTGTTAATTGTTTCTTCAATACGTTCATATTCACCGGCATTCTCATTATTAGCTGAACTTTGTAAGGTAGTAAGGTCATTATCACCAGCCGGTATCCCCCCAGCTTGAGCACCTTCTCCAGAATACGTTTCTCTAATGGTTTTTGCACTGATTGCAATTCCTTCATTATCATCTGTCGTAGCTTCAACCCTGTTTTCTATCCGATTTTCTTTAGTAAAGTCTAGGTCAGCTGTCACAGAAACAACTACTTTATCTTGCCCCATCATCATGCCTAGCATTTGCTGAACTTGCCGTTGAATATCACGCTCAACTTCCCGTTTAATCTCCAATTGATTAGCGATAATTGCACCATCAGAAAAATTATTTTCTTTATTTAGGTCAAAATACTCAAAATTTTGGTTCATTATGACGATATTATCAGTAGGAAGGTTTGGTACACTTTTTGAAACTAAGTGATAAAGCGCTCTCACGTTTTCCTGATCGAACTTATATCCTAGTTTTGTTTGTAGTACAATAGATGCAGATGCTTCCTCTCCAACCTCATTCACAAATAATGTTGGTTGTGGAAGATTAATCATCACTTTGGCGTCATCTACACCATCGATGCCTTCAATTAACCTTGCCAATTCATTTTGAGTAGCATCTAGCTTCAACATATTAAATTCGTTTTCAGTTGTTCCTAAACCTGAATTATTACCGAAATCACCATAGTCAAAGCTGCCACTTTCAGGGATTCCCTCTGCTGCTAATTCAACCATTAGCGTATCGACAATCTCTGTAGGTACCAATATTGATGTTCCATTGTCAGCAACTGTTGATTCTATCCCTCTAGAGTCTAATGTTGCTTTAATCTGCCCAGTCTCTTGTGGTGACAAGTTTACATACAGCGGTTGAAGACTTGTGTTATTAGCTAAAAATAATATAATTACAATTACTATTCCAAAAAGAGCAATGGCTCCGATCATACCACCCTTTTGGGTTTTTGATCTTGCATTCCAAAATTGTGATAATTTCTCTTTATATTTATTCATTGTCTCGTTCATCATTTTCCTCCGGTTATTCTAGCGAATTCTCGGTTGAGTAAATAACCGTTATTGTTTTACATCATCAGTCTTCTATCCATTTAACGGTTAAGAATATTATGTATTTGTATTTTACACTTGCATTCGCATAATTTCCTGATATGCTTCTACTGCTTTATTTCGTATTTCGAGAGACGTTTGTAAAGTTATGCTCGCTTTTTCAGCTGTAATCATTACTGTATGCAAATCAACATTTTCACCGTTTACAAGGCTTTCAATTGCATTATTTGAAGCAATTTGAGCATCATTTACCCGATTAATAGCACTTTTCAACATAGTAGAGAAGTTTTGTTGTGCTTGAGCAGGTGTGATGGTTGTCTTCATGTTTTGTTCAGGTGTGACAGCAGTACTTACAATTGGGGTTGCACTAATCATTATTATTCACCTACTTTCCTATTTCTAATGCCTTCATTAGCATCCCTTTAGAAGCATTCATAACAGTAACATTTGCTTCATAAGATCTAGTTGCGCTCATTAAATCGACCATTTCCTTCAACGGGTCAACATTTGGTAGCTCAACATAGCCTTCAGTATTTGCATCTGGATGTTCAGGGTCATAAACCAATCGAAACGGCGTCTCGTCTTCAATAATCTTTGTAGCTTTTACACCACTGCTAATATCTTCATTATTCATCGCCTTATTTAAAAATGATGAGAATTGACCACCATTTTCTTCTATATAAACCATTTTTCTTTTATAGGGTTGCCATTCACCATCTACTAATTTCCCGCGTGTCGTATCTACATTTGCCATATTCGATGAAATGACATCCATCCTAAGCCGTTGTACAGTCAGTGCTGAAGCAGTTGTATTCATACTTTGAAAAATAGACATGTATTACCTACCCCCTTTTATAACCGATTTTAATGATGCAAACTTTCCGTTAATTAAATCTGATAAAGCATAAAAATAGATTTGATTTTCAGCTAACAGGGTCATTTCTTTGTCTATATCTACGTTATTCTCATTGTGGTTAAAGATTAAATCACCCCGGCTTGAAACTGACATTGGATGTTGTCCAGAAGACGAGGAGATATTAAAGTGTCTAGCATTTGTTGCGTTGCCTTGAAACTCCTCCATCGCATTTTCTAGATTCAGTTTAAAACTAACAGATTTAGCTTTATAATACGGAGTGTCAACGTTAGCAATATTAGTTGAAATTGCTTTTTCTTTTAAAGATGAATAATTCAACCCCGACTCTAAAGCATTAACCGTATTAGAAAATAGCTTCATTTTAACCCCTCTATTCTGTGTTGAATAATGTAGTAACGCACATAGTTTATTGGTTAATCTGGAAAATCCTATTTAAAATTTGTAGGATAAATTACCAAATAAATAACATGATTTCATTATAACAGCTTTGTATTGCATGTCTATACGGAATGTCTAAAAAAACGACAAATTACCCCCATAAAAATGGCGATAAAAGTCGAATATACTATTTTTTGTCGTTTTAAAACTGGGTAAATTTACCCTTTATTCCACCTAATTTCATTATAAGTATAAAATTTCTTGAAAATGTCATACATACTCTACGTTATGTTTATGAAGTGCGGATACATATTCAGGAGGTTTTATTATAAATAGCTAGTGTATCATTTGATCTTTGTGCAAGAGATAACAACGTTAATCTGAACTCATAGTAATGATAAAAGGACTTATTATTGAATGAGTGCAAGGCTTGAAAAAATCCACTTAGTGAAACAGTTCGAAGATATTTAAGGGGAAGATTAATTGGGATAGGATAGGTAGGATGAAAAGATTTACAGGACACCGCTACAACGAATGAACGAAAAGTAGCAGCACAGAAAAAGCAATAGAATAATTTTCAGAAATGGCACTTGTCGTATTATCACCATTAAGCTATCAATAAGATAATTAATATATTGTAAGAGGAAACTATGACATGCTAACTTCTTAGTTGTTATTTATACCTATAGAAAAAGAACTCTTATGTGATTATTTTCATTATTTTTAAAAAAAGATGCTGCAAAACTATAGTGGTATTGCGTTTATTAGTAAGATGAACAATAATCAATGCGAAAATAGCCTTTAGTTACTATTGTGATCCTACGCATCATGACAAGAAATTCAAGTGTACTTCCTTACTCTCCTAAATAACACAAAAACAGCTAAAGAAAAATAGGTAATTTTTCTTTAGCTGTTTTATTTGTTAACTAGTTAACGTACAGCCTTCTCCAATGAAATTAATTAGATTTAAGCTTTTCTAGCTCTACTAAAAACTTATCATTTAACACCTTAATATACGTACCTTTCATTCCTAGTGAACGAGACTCTATTACACCAGCGCTTTCTAATTTTCTCAATGCATTTACAATAACAGATCGGGTAATCCCTACTCTGTCAGCGATTTTACTAGCGACTAATAGACCCTCGTTGCCATTTAACTCTTCAAAGATATGCTCAATCGCTTCCAATTCACTATAAGAAAGTGAGCTGATAGCCATTTGTACGACAGCTTTACTTCTAGCTTCTACTTCAATTTCTTCAGCTTTCTCACGTAAAATCTCCATTCCTACAACAGTTGCTCCGTACTCAGCAAGAATGAGATCATCATCATGGAACTCTGCTTCAACGCGAGCCAAAATCAATGTTCCAAGACGTTCTCCACCACCATTAATTGGCACGACCGTAGTTAGCCCAGATTTAAATAATTCTCTATTTTCTACAGGGAAGGCTGTATATTCACTTTGTACATCTAAATTAGAAGATGTTTCAGTAATATTGAATAAGTTATTCGTATACTCTTCTGGAAATTGGCGATCTTCTAGCATTTTCTTCATGCGCTCATTTTCTATTAATCGATTAATTGAAAAGCCAAGTAGTTTACCACGGCGACTTAAAATAAAAATATTACATTCAATTACATCACGTAGCGTATCAGACATTTCTTTAAAATTTACTGGTTTTCCAGCCGCTCTTTGGAGCATAGCATTAATTTTTCTCGTTTTTTCTAACAAATTCATTTCTTTCTTCCTCCTGTACTTTGCATTCATCAACTTCAGAGGTTATGTAAAAAGTCGGGTGCAGAACGATAATACTAAGAAGATCATAGTAGAATTTTCTGTTCTAATCCGATCTTTTCATCCTCCGTTAGAACACCTAGTTATAATATAAATTGACTTAAGTCTTTATCTTTTGCTATCATGCTCAGTTTTTCTTCAACATATTGTTGTGTTATCGTAATGCTCTCCATCGTAATATCAGGAGCTTCAAAAGATAATTCTTCAAGAAGTCGCTCTAAGATTGTATGAAGTCTTCGTGCTCCTATATTGTCAGTGTTTTGATTTACGTCAAATGCGATTTCAGCAAGCTTACGAATAGCATCGTCAGAAAATTCAAGTTGTATACCTTCTGTGCCTAATAATGCTGAATATTGTTTCAATAAGGCATTATTTGGCTCTGTTAAAATTTTAACAAAGTCTTCAATCGTCAACTTCGTTAATTCTACACGAATCGGAAATCTCCCCTGTAACTCTGGAATTAAATCCGACGGTTTAGCGATGTGGAATGCTCCAGCTGATATAAATAATATATGGTCTGTTTTTACCGATCCATATTTTGTAACGACGGTTGAACCTTCAACAATTGGTAAAATGTCTCGCTGCACACCTTCACGAGATACGTCACCAGACGATGATTGTTGACTTTTACTTGCGATTTTATCAATCTCATCAATAAATATAATTCCTGTTTGCTCTGCCTTTTGAACGGCTTCTTGTGTTACTTCATCCATATCAATAAGCTTATGGGCCTCTTCATGTGTTAATACTTTGCGAGCTTCACGTACAGTTAATTTGCGCTTTTTCCGTTTCTTTGGCATCAGCCCACTCAAAGCATCCTGCATGTTCATGCCCATTTGTTCCATACCTGAGCCTTGAAGCATGTCGAACATTGACGGTTGCTGTTCCTCTACTTCAACAGTCACATAATAATCTTCAAGCTCTCCTAATGCAAGCTTATGGGCAATTTGCTTGCGTTTTTCTTTTACTGAAACCTCGTCAGCTTGTTCCTCATTGTCACTTTGGGAAGATTGACCTCCAAATAACATCTCAAATGGATTTTTATAATTTGTTTGTTTAGATTTCCCTGGAGCTAGCAGCTCAACAAGACGTTTGTTGGCGTTTTCTTCCGCTCTTTCCTTCACTGCTAACATTTTTTCCTCTTTAACAAGACGGACTGACGTCTCCACAAGGTCTCTGACCATAGATTCAACGTCACGACCAACATAACCTACTTCAGTAAACTTAGTCGCTTCTACTTTAACAAATGGAGCTCCAACAAGCTTAGCTAAACGTCTAGCAATTTCAGTCTTACCAACGCCAGTGGGTCCTATCATTAAGATGTTTTTCGGTACAACTTCATCTCTAAGCTTCTCATCGAGAAGACTTCGACGGAAACGATTTCTTAAAGCAACAGCAACAGCTTTTTTTGCATCACTTTGACCTATAATAAACTTATCTAACTGCTCTACAATTTGTCTCGGAGTGAGATTCTTTCTCATTAAAAACCCTCCTTCATTGCTCAAAGTTGTTCAACGATAATCTGATCATTTGTATACACACAAATTTCACCAGCAATTTCTAAAGCAGCTTTGGCGATTTCTTCAGCTGATAAATTATCTCCGGCATAATTTTTAAGTGCTCTGCCTGCAGATAATGCATAATTACCACCTGACCCAATAGCTAAAATTCCATCATCAGGTTCGATCACTTCACCGGTGCCCGAAATAAGTAACAAATGCGTTTTATCCATTACAATTAGCATCGCTTCTAATTTATGGAGAACTTTATCTGACCTCCACTTTTTCGCGAGTTCAACCGCTGCCCTTTTAATATTTCCATTATACTCTTCAAGCTTTCCTTCGAATAGCTCAAACAGCGTAAAGGCATCTGCAACAGAGCCAGCAAAGCCTGCTATAACTTTTCCTTGAAATAGTTTTCGAACCTTTTTGGCAGTGTGTTTCATTACAACGGCATTACCGAAAGTCACTTGACCATCACCTGCCATCGCACATTGCCCATTGTGGTGAATAGCAAAAATTGTTGTAGCATGAAACGTTGACATGACATATCCTCCTTTTTTACACTCACTCAGGCTCTTGGATGGTGCTTCATGTAAATATTACGCAAATGATCTTTAGTTACATGCGTATATATTTGTGTTGATGACAAATGCTCATGCCCTAAAAGTTCTTGAACAGATCGCATATCCGCACCTTCATTTAATAAATGTGTGGCGAATGTATGCCTAAGAACGTGTGGACTTATATGTATAGTTATGGAAGCCTGCTTTATCATCTTATCGAGTATGACACGAACTCCTCTTGCAGTTAAAGGCTCACCTCTGTAATTTAAAAACAGATGTCCTGTTTTTACTTGCGACTTATCCTGCAAGATTTGCCTACCTTCAGAAATGTATTTTTCTATTGATTCATGAGCAAAGCTACCAAATGGCACGTATCGTTGTTTATTTCCTTTTCCAGTAACTAATACTGTACCAATTGAAAAATCCAAGTCTTGTATTTGAATATTACAGCACTCACTAACACGAATACCAGTAGCATACAACAATTCTAGTATTGCTTGATTACGCAGCCCTAAAGGCGTTGAAATATCACTGACAGCAAATAATTGTTTTAGCTCTTCTTCATATAAAAATTGTGGTATCCTTTGTTCCTGCTTCGGTAAAGAAACGATGGAAAAGGGATTTTCGTTCACTAATTCTTCTCTTAACAAAAAGGCGAAAAAGCTACGCAGGCACGAAACTTTTCTTGCTATAGACTTTCTTGCATATTTCTTGCTATGAAGTTCAGTCAAATAGATACGAACATCAGCATATGAAACATCCAAAAGCTTATCAATCGCCTGTTGATTCATAAACTGAAGAAAATGCAAGATATCATTTTTATAATGCATTATGGTATATTCTGAATAGTTTTTTTCAATTTGTAAATATTCAATAAATAATTGTAATTGTTTGTTCACATTTTTCAATTCACCATACACCTCGCAAGGGCTACTAAATAGTAACATACTTTAGTAGCCCCTTGCAAACAATTTCTATACATTTTTTATAAAATTCTGAATTGTTTCTAACGCGCGATTTGCATAGCTTTCATAGCGTTCTTTTTTATTCTTTATCCTTACACCTAGGTCAGGAAACAAACCAAAATTCGCATTCATTGGTTGGAAGTTTTTTTCGTTTGTCGTTGTAATATACTTAGCCATACTTCCTATCGCTGTTTCTTCTGGGAATACTAACAAGCTCTTTCCGTCCACTGATCTGGATGCATTAATTCCAGCTACCAAACCTGAAGCAGCAGATTCAACATACCCTTCTACCCCTGTCATTTGTCCTGCAAAAAACAAATTCGGCTTATTATGGAATTGATATGTTGGCTTAAGTAAGTGAGGTGAGTTAATAAATGTGTTTCGGTGCATCACCCCATACCGAACGATCTCAGCATTTTCTAAACCAGGAATAAGTCGTAACACTTCTTTTTGTGCTCCCCACTTTAAATGCGTTTGAAAGCCCACTATATTATATAACGTTCCTGCTGCATCATCTTGTCTAAGCTGAACAACAGCATGCGGTCTTTTTCCGGTACGCGGATCTTCTAAACCAACAGGCTTTAACGGGCCAAAAAGCATTGTTTTGTGACCACGTTGTGCCATAACCTCAATTGGCATACAGCCCTCAAAATAAATTTCCTTTTCAAATTCTTTTAGTGGAACTACTTCTGCATTGATTAATGCCTCGTAAAATGTATTAAATTCCTCTTCGTTCATAGGACAGTTAATATAAGCAGCCTCACCTTTATCATAGCGAGATTTTAAATAAGCCTTGTCCATATTTATACTTTCTTTGTCAATAATCGGTGCAGCTGCATCATAAAAATAAAAATAATCCTGACCCGTTAGCTCTTTTATGTTGTTCGACAATGCCTTTGATGTCAAAGGTCCTGTTGCGATAACTGTAGGGGTATCATCTATGTCAGTAATTTCCTCGTTAAACACTGTAACATTCGGATGATTTTTCACATAATCTGTGACTTTGCCCGCAAATTCGTGGCGGTCAACAGCTAACGCTCCACCTGCTGGCACAGCACATTCGTCCGCTGCTTTAATTATAACTGAATCTAACATACGCATCTCTTCTTTAAGTACGCCTACAGCGTTTGTTAAGCTGTTTCCTCTCAGAGAGTTACTACAAACTAGTTCAGCAAATTTATCTGTATGGTGTGCAGGAGTTTGTTTAACAGGCCTCATCTCATATAAATTCACCTGAAAACCACGCTTAGCAATTTGCCAAGCAGCTTCACTTCCAGCAAGTCCTGCACCAATTACGTTTATAGCTTTTGTAGTCATTCTTTTTCCTCCATTATTGCATTAACTTTCACAGTTTTTTGCTATCTAAAAGAGGTGAGCGTCAAGTCAGCTCACCTTTATGGTTACTTCTGTTGCTCTTCTTTATAGTCACAATTTACACATTGAACTTGCATACCTTTTTTCAGTTTTTTCTCAACAAGCATGTGGTCACATTTAGGACACATACGTGCAATCGGTTTATCCCAAGAAACAAAATCGCATTCTGGATATAAGTTACATCCATAAAATACTCTTTTCTTTTTACTTTTACGTTCAACGATACTCCCTTTATTACATTTTGGACATTGAACACCAATTTCTTTTACGATTGGCTTCGTGTTACGACAATCAGGAAAATTTGAGCAGGCCATGAACTTACCGTATCTTCCCATCTTTATGACCATTGGATTCCCACAAAGCTCACAATCAACACCTGCAGGTTCATCCTTAATCTCGACTTTCTCCATTTCTTTCTCTGCTTTTGTTAAATGCTTTTCAAAGTCTTGATAAAATTTATCAATAATCGAAATCCATTCAACATCTCCAACTTCAATTTCGTCAAGATTTCGTTCCATATTAGCTGTAAATTCTACATCAATAATATCTGGGAAGAATTCAACTATGAGGTCCAATACTATTTCACCTAATTCAGTTGGAGTGAACCGCTTATTTTCTAACGCAACATAACCACGTCTTTGGATGGTATCTAAGGTAGGCGCATACGTTGATGGTCTTCCAATCCCTAACTCTTCGAGCGTCTTTACTAGCCTTGCTTCTGTATATCTCGGAGGTGGTTGTGTAAAGTGCTGCTTTGGCTCTAGGTCCTTCGAAATGATTGTATCACCCTTTTGTAGATCAGGTAACATATGATTTTTTTCTTCTTCTTGATCATCTGTACTCTCAACGTACACTTTCATAAACCCAGGGAATTTTACTTTTGAGCCATGTGCTTTAAACATCACACCTTCATTTTCTAGCACAACAGTCATCGTATCCATTATTGCTGGAGCCATTTGACTCGCAACGAACCGTTCCCAAATAAGCTTGTATAAACGAAATTGATCTCTACTTAAATACTGTTTAATTGAAGCTGGATCTCGATGTGTACCAGTTGGTCTTATTGCTTCATGTGCGTCTTGAGTATTTGCTTTCTTTTTTTTGTTGCGTTTATCCTCGGATAAATATTGGGTTCCATATTTATCTTCTATGTAAGCAGCAGCCTCATTTTGGGCAGTATCAGAAATCCTTGTAGAATCAGTACGCATGTATGTAATGAGACCGACCGTACCACCCTTACCAAGCTCAATCCCTTCATAGAGTTGCTGTGCAAGCATCATTGTCTTTTTTGCACGGAAATTTAGCTTTCGTGCAGCTTCTTGTTGTAATGATGATGTCGTAAATGACAGCGCTGGATTACGTTTTCGTTCCTTTCTTGTCACGTTATTTACTTTAAATTCATTCCCGTTTATTTTACTTAGTACACTTTTTACATCGTCTTCCGATTTTAACTCTAACTTTTCACCCTCGATACTATGAAAGAAAGCTTCGAACTGTTTTTTGCCTTTAACAAAATCGGATCTGATTGACCAATATTCTTCTGGGATAAATTCCCCTATTTCTTTTTCTCGATCAATAATTAATCTAACCGCTACTGACTGTACTCTTCCAGCGCTTAATCCTTTTTTTACTTTTTTCCACAATAAAGGACTAATATTATACCCTACTAATCTGTCAAGTACTCTTCGAGCTTGCTGGGCATCGACTAAATCCATGTTTATCGCACGGGGATGCTTAAATGACTCTTTAATCGCATCCTTCGTTATTTCATTAAATACGACACGGCAGTTTGAATTAACATCGATTGCTAGGCTGTGAGCAAGATGCCAAGCGATCGCTTCTCCTTCACGATCAGGGTCAGCCGCTAAGTAAATCTTTTTTGCTTTTTTAGCAGCATTTTTTAATTCCTTTAAGACTGGCCCTTTACCTCTTATCGTAATATACTTTGGGTCAAAGTTTTTGTCTATATCGACACCCATTTGACTTTTCGGTAAATCTCTAACATGTCCCATGGAAGCTTTTACTTTATATTTTTTTCCTAAATATCGTTCAATCGTCTTCGCCTTAGCAGGCGATTCCACAATAACTAGATAATCTGACATTCAAATGTCCTCCTCAAGAGGGTAATGATAATAATTCTCTAGGCGTTTACAAATGGCCTATCTATTTTCTCAACTCTCAATATTAATATAATTTTTTCTGATTTATAAAATCTTCACTATTATTAAATATTCACATACAGTTTGTCAAACACTACTCTCAAAAAAGTTAACAAACCTTATATTTGTGATATCATTTCAGCTTCAATATCGTTGCTCGACATAACGAGCTTTGCCCCTTGTTGAATGAGCTTATTCGTTCCAATTGAATGCTCAGCAAAAATTGAACCTGGTATAGCAAATACCTCTCTCCCTTGCTCTAAGGCTTGATCAGCTGTAATGAGCGAACCACTCGATTCTCTTGCTTCTATAATAACTGTACCGAACGACAAACCGCTAATAATTCTATTCCTCATAGGAAATTGCCAGCGTTCAGGTCTTACGAAGGGCGGGTATTCTGATAATAATAAATTTTCCTTACTTAACATATTTGCAAGTTTTGCATTCTCTTTTGGATAAATATATTGAAAACCACCTGCAATAACAGCGATAGTTTTCCCCTTGTTTAATAAAGCTAACTCATGTGCTTTAGAGTCAATGCCTTTTGCTAAGCCACTAATAATGGTCCACCCCGACTGAATTAAAGGTAAAATGACCCTTTCTATACTTTTCAAACCATATGAAGAAGGATATCTCGCCCCCACAACACTAAGACATTTTTGATCTGAAAGTAATCGAATATCTCCTTTGGCATAGATTACCCAAGGGGGATCATATATTTGTTTTAGCATGTTTGGATACTCATCGTCAAATTTTGTAACAATGTGAATATTGTAATCACTATACTTATTTAGCATACTTTGGATGTTAGAAGAATGCAAATCTTTCATGAGATTTTTCAGCTGAGAAGTGGAGATTGGGAGATGTGGTTGAAGATCTGTAAAAGAAGATTGATAGATTCTTGTTAAATTCGGATCGTAAGTTAAGAGGTTTTTTATTGACCTCCATCCGATGCCTCTACAATGATGTAAATGTATTAATCTTTTGCGAAAAGTGTCCATGAGCTCCTTCCTTTCAGACTAAATAGCCCCAAACCGAGTGGTATGGGACTATTTATTTATAGATTAATGAGTTTTACATTTTTCGTAAATGCCTTTTTCCTTAAGGGTAGAAATTAAAGTTTCTCCCATTACAGCTGGAGTATCAGCAACTTGAATTCCACACTCGTTCATCACTTTAATCTTTTCGTCAGCGGTACCTTTTCCACCAGAAATAATGGCACCAGCATGTCCCATACGTTTTCCTGGAGGCGCTGTTCTCCCACCGATAAATCCGACTACAGGTTTTGTCATATTTTCCTTCACCCATAATGCAGCTTCTTCTTCAGCTGTACCACCGATTTCCCCGATCATAATTACAGCATATGTGTCTGGATCTTCATTAAATGCTTTGAGAGCATCGATAAAATCCGTCCCATTCACAGGGTCTCCACCAATCCCTACTGCAGTAGATTGACCAATTCCAGCTTGTGATAGCTGATGAACTGCTTCATAGGTTAATGTTCCAGAACGAGACACTACACCTACATGCCCTTTTGTATGAATGTACCCAGGCATAATACCGATCTTACATTCCTCAGGAGTAATAACCCCTGGACAATTTGGTCCAACTAAACGGGTCTTTTTACCTTCCATATACTTCTTAACCTTTACCATATCAAGAACTGGAATATGTTCAGTAATACAAATCGCAAGGTCAAGCTCAGCATCTACTGCTTCTAGAATTGCATCAGCTGCAAAAGGAGCTGGCACATATATGACAGATACATTAGCGCCTGTTGCCTTCACTGCTTCTTCAACCGTGTTAAATACTGGAACGCCTTCAGCTTCAGTTCCACCTTTTCCTGGTGTCACACCAGCAACGATTTGCGTGCCATATTCTAACATCTGCTTAGTATGAAAAAGAGCTGTTGAACCTGTGATACCTTGGACGATTACTTTTGTATCTTTATTAATAAATACACTCATTTCGTTCCCCTGCCTTTCTTACCCTACGTGTTCTACGATTTTTTGAGCACCATCAGCCATTGATTCTGCTGCAATAATATTTAAACCAGACTCTTGTAAAATTTTCTTCCCTAGGTCGACGTTTGTTCCTTCTAAACGGACAACAAGAGGAACGCTTAATTCTACTTGTTTAGCTGCTTCTACAACACCCGTTGCAATAACATCACATTTCATAATTCCTCCGAAAATATTAACAAAAATCCCTTTAACACTTTCATCAGATAGAATGATTTTGAAAGCTTCTGTTACTTTTTCAGCAGTTGCACCACCACCAACATCAAGGAAGTTTGCTGGGTCACCGCCGTAATGTTTAATAATATCCATCGTCGCCATAGCAAGACCCGCTCCGTTAACCATACAACCGATATTACCGTCTAATGAAATATAACTTAAGTCATATTTCGAAGCTTCAATTTCTTTTTGGTCTTCCTCATCAAGATCACGGTAAGCTAAAACATCTTTTTGACGATAGAGAGCATTTGAGTCAAAGTTTAATTTTGCATCTAGCGCCATAACGTTCCCATCACCTGTTACAACAAGTGGGTTAATTTCAGCAATGGAACAATCTTTTTCGATAAATGCTGTATAAAGACCTATCATAAATTTGACAGCCTTGTTCACTAGTTCTTTAGGAATATTAATATTAAATGCAATTCGTCGTGCTTGGAAGCCAGTTAATCCAACTACAGGATCAATGTACTCCTTAAAAATTTTCTCTGGTGTTTTTTCTGCTACTTCCTCAATTTCTGTACCGCCTTCCTCTGATGCCATTAAGACAACACGGGAAGTTTCACGATCCAATACAAGTCCTATATAGTATTCCTTTTTAATATCGCAGCCCTCTTCAACTAATAGGCGTTTGACTTCTTTACCTTCTGGACCCGTTTGATGAGTAACAAGTATTTTACCTAAAAGGTCATTTGCATATGTACGAACTTCATCAATACTTTTCGCAATTTTTACGCCACCTGCTTTACCACGACCACCAGCGTGGATTTGCGCTTTCACAACACAAACTTCCGTTCCTAGTTCCTTCGCTGCCTCAACTGCCTCTTCAGCTGAGAAGGCAACTTTGCCATTCGGAACGGCTACCCCGTAACTTCTGAGGATTTCTTTCCCTTGATATTCATGGATATTCATTTCCCATCCTCCTACTAAATAACAAAATAAAATAGACTGCGCTTTCATTTTATATAATGGCTAGTATATTGTCTAGCATTCCAACAAAATTATTATTTTTATCTTTCACCTTGTTGTTTATCCACACGGTAAATAAAGGCAAATATTTCTGCTACTGCTTCATATAATTCTTCAGGAATTGCTTCGTTTATATTTAGCTGACTTAACAAATTTACGAGTGTAGGGTCTTCCTGAAGAGGGATATTATGCTCTTCAGCTAGAGAAATAATATTCTCTGCAACAATCCCTCTTCCCTTGCCAACAACCGTTGGGGAAGATTTTTTTTCGCTATCATATTTAAGTGCAATCACTTCTTTAATTAAATCTACTTTTTCACTCATATACGTATATCTACTCCATAATAGTTGTTATCGACATGCTTTTTCTCTGCTATAGATTGAGTGATTGACACATTTTGTTTTCCTTCAGCCGATTGCAAAACTTTAACTGAAGATAGCTGATAGTTTAACGAAAGTAAATTTTCTTTCAAAACATTTTGCATACTTTTAATGAGATTAGCCAGTCCTTCCGTATCATTAATAATTGAAATATTAATAATACGATTTTGAATGTGTACATCTATAACTGTTTCCTTTATTGATTCTAACTCCACAAAAAAGATGACTCGACAAAAATTCGGGTCAATTTCGCCACTCTGTTGTTTTTTTCCACTCCATTGAATTGATACATCAGTCAACCGATCGTATAACGGTACAGGTAGCTGCATCATTATATGTTGAAATGGACCTTGTTCCTGACTTAACAACTGTTGAGCATTTAATCTGTATAAAACGCCCTCAATGCTTTCATTTAGCTGCTTAGAAATAGACTGTTGTAAAATAGTTAACAGCAATGGTTTTATTGACTCTAATCTTTCAATTTCGTGAGGGGTTTTTGTAAAGTCTTTTAATAGTGATTCATAGTCTAAGCCCATCGAATTACTAATTTGTTGAAATGCCATTTTAACTGCCGTTCCATTTTCCCAACCATCATTATTTTGAATTGATTGACCAAGTTGGAAAAGAAGCTGTTTCTCCTTAGTACTAAAACCTATTAAATCATCTTTACCTTTTGTTATTTGCTCAACAATTTCATTTAATTTATTGCCTATGCCACTCACATCCATATTTGATCCTAGACGTGAAGAAATTGTTCCGATGATACTTTTATCTTTGTCGGTTATTCCCTCCGCCGTTAATATCGTATGTAGTTGAGAAACCACTTTTTCAACACTTGGTAATAAATTAGACCTGTTCCCTAGCTCCTTGGAAGAATCAATATCTACTTGTATAGTATTGTTGGATTTGTTTGTTTGTACAGTAAGTTTATCAAGTATTGATAATATAGTTTGTTTGTCCGCTATGTGAGTATTGTCATCAACGAGCGTCTGCAAAAGCTTACTTAAAGTGGTTTCTTGCGATTGACTATTTACCGAAATAATCGACGCTATTTTCGCTTGCAGCAGTTTATTCTCTGCTGATTGGAACTGTTGAGCTCCTAATAATTCTTGAATTTGATGCAACTGTTTGCTTAACGGCTCTTTGCCGTATGTAGAAGAAATTGAATGATAAACTTCATCCGTAAATGGGAGGTCATTAACGAGCATCGTTTTAATCGTTTGTAACGTTCCTTCACGATCAGTAGATTGTAGAAACCAATTACTAGCATGGTTGATCTCCCCTTTCGTGAAGGGCATGTTTTCTTTCATCAAAAAACGGAGAAGAGCTATATTAGCCTTTGAGTCATCCAATTGAAATTGACTGAGCAGTTGGGTGATCATATTAGATTCGTTCATTTGATTTTTTGTAGATGCGGCATTTCCTATTACTTTTAAATTTAATTGCCCCTCATGATTTGTAGCCTGAAACCAATAGTTTACACCTACCGATAACGGTACTTCAAATGAAGCCAATAATTTCATTCCACCAATTTGAACAGCAGCAATATCATTAGGAAAAAGCTTCGTTACTTTCCCTTGAAAAATATCTCCTTGATTTATTGATACCGCTTTAGTTTGTTGAATCTGTGTATCGTTAATAAAAGTGTGTATAAGCGACGGATGAATCATTATTGTTTACACCTCACTGACCATTTCTAATGTCTCACGCACCGGGCTAAATGTTTTACGATGTTCTCTCGTTACGCCAAATTGTTGCAACGCTGTCATATGCTCTTTTGTGCCGTACCCCATATGCTTTTCGAATTGATATTGAGGAAACTCTTCTGCTAAGTTAATCATTATCCTGTCTCGTGTCACTTTAGCTACAATAGAGCTAGCTGCTATTGCAATACTTTTTGAGTCACCTTTTATTATCGATAACTGTGGTAAGTCCGTTGACAATTCCATGGCATCGATCAATAGAAAATCAGGCTGTACGTTAAGGTCTTCAATTGCCTGTTTCATGGCATATTTTGTTGCTTGATATATATTTATTTCATCTATTTTCTGTGCAGAAACAATGCCAACACTTGTTGTAACCGCATGCTCCATAATATAATCATACAAATATTCCCTCTTCTTAAATGATAGCTTTTTGGAGTCATTTAACCCTGGTAAATAAAAGTCTTTAGGTAATATCACAGCTGCAGCTACAACTGGACCAGCAAGTGGTCCCCTACCAACCTCATCTATACCTGCAATGCTATTATACCCTTGTTTATATAGGCTTTGCTCATATGTACTCATCTCAATAAATAGCTGTTGTTGAGTGTGATGTTCCTCCTGTTGTTTCAACCACCTAGTCAGTAGTTGTTGAACACCTTTTCGATCATCATCCTCGCATTTTTTAATAATTGGATCCTCTATATTAGTCGTCCCATCTAAAATTTGCTTTATTTGTTTTACTGTAAGTTTATTCATTCTCAATCACTCTTTCAATATGGCTCTCTGCGTAAACTTTATCATTCTTTCAAAATTATTATTATGTAGTAATATGTTTGTGGAAACAAACGCCATAACACTTTACATGTGTTGATCTTTTGTAAGAAAAAATCAACGCGCTACGTATACAGCTGTCATTGACCCGTGTCAATACTGCTTAGAAGTAGACTCTTTATATAAGACTATCTATGTAAACTTTGTTAATATTTATACTAAATACCACATTATAAAGAAGTTCTTATGTGATTATCAACATTTTATAGTAGTAAAGATTCCACGAAACGATCGTTGTATCCGTACTTATTTATTCGTACGAAGTACAACAATCAATAGCAAACAGCATAGTCATTATATCGGTTCTAAATAAAAAAAATAAAGGCTCGCTAACATAAGCGAGCAAGGCAAGATAAACTCAGATAAGGTAAGGCCTTAACTGAGCGACGTCAATCGAAGACATTTGTTACACAAAGAACAGGGCTAGTGACCTCGTGCTACCCTGAAGAGACTTCATGTCAATTGACGTGAGGAGATATGTATATCACCTCTTAAAACACTATGTTATTCATTTTCGGCAGGACTTTCGAATGTTAATGGTCCTAGTTTTTCTGAACGTATTTCTCTTAACACTAACTCAGATACTTTATCGTAATCTATTATCCCACCAGCCATGATACAGCCTCGTCTTTTGCCGATTTCATCAAATGTTATGACGATGTCATCATGAATTTCTTGCAAATTGTATCTATCTTTCAGCCGATCTGGATATTGATGGCTTAAGAATCTTAAAGCGTATACAGTAATATCTTGTAAGTTTAATATCGTATCTTTTATAGCACCTGTTGTAGCAAGCTTTAACCCAACAGCTTCGTCCTCAAACTTCGGCCATAAAATACCCGGAGTATCTAAGAGTTCTAATTCTTTACCAACTTTAATCCACTGTTGTGCTTTTGTTATTCCCGGTCTATCACCTGTCTGTGCAATTTTTTTCTTTGCAAGACGATTGATTAACGTTGATTTACCTACATTAGGAATTCCTACTATAACAGCTCTAATCGGACGTGGTTTCACGCCTTTTTGTCTCATCTTATCAAATTTGTCTTGCAGCATTTCTTTGGAAATGGCAACAATCTGCTTCATTCCTTTACCTGACTGTGAATCAATTGGTATAGCTCGATCCCCTCGTTGTTGGAAGTAATCAATCCATTCTTTTGTTTTACTTGGGTCGGCCATATCTGCTTTATTAAGTAGTATAAGCCTTGGCTTATTACTAATCATTTCATCAACCATTGGATTTCTTGAAGAAGCTGGAATACGTGCATCTACAAGCTCAAAGACGATATCTATGAGTTTTATTTTTTCAATGACCTGGCGTTTTGCTTTAGCCATATGCCCCGGAAACCATTGAATTGTCATTTTTTCATTTCATCCTCTCTTACTAGTTTGCTATCCTTATTTTAGAAAACGGCCAATACACAACACTAGTTTTTCCAAGGACTTCGTCAATAGGTATCGTTCCAATATGACGGCTGTCTCTGCTTGCACGACGATTGTCTCCCAAAACAAATAACTCTCCATCCGGAACTGTGACTTCAAATGGGTCCGTAAGAGGTGTACCTGCTATTAGCTCTTTCTTTTTCTCATCTAAATATGGCTCTTCAAACTTTTCACCGTTAATAAAAAGTGTATCATCTTTGTATTCTACATGATCACCTGGCAAACCAATCACTCTTTTAATGTAATCTTTTTCAGCATTAGCATGAAAAACAACGATATCGAAGCGGTGAGGCTCGCCGATTGTGTATGAGATTTTATTGACAATCATTCTGTCTGTATTATTTAAGGTTGGCATCATTGACTCTCCATCAACGACGATTGGAGCGAATAGAAAGTATCTGATGACCGCAGCTAACAATATGGCAATAATTAAGGCTTTAACCCACTCAAATAATTCATTTTTTTTAGTTGTCATAACGCTACCACCTATACTTTTTTAATCTTATATATGAAAAAAGAGCTTGATAGACAAGCTCCTTTTTAGTTCTATTATCGAATTTCTTTAATACGCGCAGCCTTACCTCTAAGGTTACGTAAGTAGTAAAGTTTTGCACGGCGTACTTTACCACGTCGAATTCTTTCAAGTTTAGCAATTTTAGGTGAATGTAATGGCAATGTACGTTCAACACCTACACCGTAAGATACTTTACGGACAGTAAATGTTTCGCTAATCCCGCCACCACGACGCTTAATTACTACACCTTCAAACACCTGGATACGCTCACGGCTACCCTCGACAACTTTAATGTGTACACGTACAGTGTCACCAGAACGGAATTCAGGAAGATCTGATCTTAACTGTTCTTTTGTGATTTCTTCAATTAATTGTTGCATCGTTTTCAACTCCTTCCACAGATGTTCATTCCAATGTTTTACATTACAGCGGAACATCAGTCATCAGTAACATAAGGATATTCATCCTTAGTCACAAAAAATATCATAGCATAAAAATGAATGACATGCAATAACTAGCTTTATTGTTTTTTTAACTCTTCTAACCATTTTTCTTGTTGAGGTGTAAGGTCAGCTTGATTCAATAAATCTGGTCGGCGAAGCAGTGTACGTCTCAAAGATTCTTTTTGACGCCACTCTGAAATTTTTTGATGATTCCCAGATAATAAAACTTCTGGCACTTGATGATCTTGGAAGTTTGCTGGTCTTGTATATTGAGGGTGTTCAAGCAAACCCATTGAAAATGACTCCTCAACAGCTGATTCATCATTTCCTAACACTCCAGGAAGGAGTCTTACAACACTATCAATAACGACCATCGAAGCCAATTCTCCACCTGTCAATACAAAATCACCAATGGATATTTCGTCAGTAACTAGTTGTTCGCGTATTCTTTCATCGTACCCTTCATAATGGCCACAAATGAACACTAGATGATCCTCTGTTGATAGTTCTTTTGCCTTACTTTGATTAAACTTCTCACCTTGAGGGCACATTAATATAATTCGAGGATTCGTATTTATATCTTTGCTCAAGTCTTCAATAGCTGAAAAAATAGGTTGTGGGGTTAATACCATACCTGCCCCACCACCATATGGATAATCATCAACTTTCCCATGCTTATTAGTCGTATAATCACGAAAATTAGTTGCTTTTAATGATACAGCTTCTTTGTCTTGTGCTTTTTTTAATATAGACTGACCGAATACGCCTTCAAACATTTCAGGGAACAATGTAAGTATGTCAATCTTCATATTTAAAGTAACCCCTCTAAAGGTTTTATAACAATCTTCTTGTCATGAATATTAATATCTAGCACAATGTCATCGATATACGGAATGAGTATTTCTTGATTATTATGTCCTTTGACGACCCACACATCATTTGCCCCTGGTGTTAATATTTCCTTAACCGTACCTAGTTCTTTCGCCTCATCTGTATACACATGGCAACCGATAATTTCATGGAAATAAAATTCACCTTCATCAAGTTCACTTAATTGATCCTCAGGCACTTTTAGTAAGGAGCCCTTATATTTCTCAACTTCATTTACGTTGTGGTAGCCCTCAAAAGTCAACAGATCAAAATTTTTATGCAAGCGATGGCTTTTAACTACAACCTCGATAGGTTGATTATTTTCACCTGTAAAAATATACAGCTTATTCCCTAGTTCATAACGTTCTTCAGCAAAATCAGTTTTAGAAATGACTCTTACTTCTCCTTTAATACCATGAGTATTAACAATTTTCCCAACATTATACCACTTACCCATTTAACTTCACCTCTATCTCATTTCTACTACAATACCTTCCTTGATAATAATTGTTTTCTCATGAGATATGTCGTCCCAACTATCACCAACATTTATATCGACAATGGCCTGCACTTCTTTTTCTCTTAATTCACTGCCAATAGGTAAAATTTCTAGCTGTTCAATTTGAAAATCCAAAACTTTAATTTTATCCAGTCTCGAATTTATTTCTCGTTCAAAATATGTATGTAGTGTTGATGCCTGATACTTCTTATTATTTTCCATTTTCTTACGTTCAAATCGTAGCTGATCACATTCTTTTTGTAATTGAAATTTTGACTGTTGAAACTTATCTAGTAGACCGTCTTTACTTTTCTCAGTGAGAACTTGCTTTACAATTATATTTTGTATAATTTTCATCGCAACCATCCCTTTGATAGGTTCGTTCTAGCCTAATTGTACATTGAAACTCATGTTAACTACACTTGTATACCTACAATTATAACAAAGAAGTATATCGTTCTCATTCAAGCTTAGTACTTCACCCATACACACGAAACCATTTGACCTTCATATGGATAGGTGAAGTGACGACCTTTGTTAGTAGTTTTCTCTTCCCTAAACAAAGCACGTCTAAAATGTAAAGAAAGGGAGGAGGTTACCCCCCACCCTTTTCTCTATATACGGATGTTCAAATTGTCCGGGAAATATGTCTGTAGAATTACTGCGTTGGCTTGTTCTTCTCAGACCTTTTTCTCCTCCCATTTGAACACGTACATTTAGCGGATGTTCAAATCGTCTGGGAAATATGTTTGTAGAATTACTGCGTTGGCTTGATCCCACGTAAATCCCGTTCATGTGATTTGCTTAACATTGCTATTAGTCATTAATCTCTAGATGAATTCGTTTCTTTTCACTTGCACCCGCTGCATAAACAACAGTGCGTATCGCTTTTGCCACTCGACCTTGCTTACCAATTACTTTCCCCATGTCTTCTTTATGAACAGATAAATGGTATGTTATGTTGCGTTCATCAGATGTTTCTTTCACCAATACATCATCCGGATAATCGACAAGGGCTTTTACGATCGTTTCAATTAACTGTCTCATCCGATTCACAACTGTTACTTACTGTTTTTAGCATTATGGAATTTTTCCATAATCCCTTGTTTTGAGAATAGATTACGAACAGTATCAGATGGTTTTGCTCCATCTTGCATCCACTTAAGAGCTAACTCTTCATTGATGTTTACTTGAGCTGGTTCTGCAACTGGGTTGTATGTTCCAACTGTTTCGATGATTCTACCATCACGTGGTGAACGTGAATCTGCTACTACAATACGATAAAAAGGAGATTTTTTTGCTCCCATACGTTTTAAACGAATTTTTACTGCCATTATAAGCACCTCCGAAAATATTTCACACAGAATAGTATATTATCAAAAAATCAATATGTTTGTAAAGTGTTTTTTCTTAACAGTATTATTTTCCCTACATAAAAGGGAATTTCATACCCTTTTTCTTACTTTTGGACATGTTCGTCATTTGTTTCATCATTTTCTTCATGTCCTCGAACTGCTTCAACAAACGGTTAACTTCTTGAACAGAAGTTCCGCTTCCTTTTGCAATTCGCTTCTTTCTACTTGCATTAATAATCTCTGGCTGAACTTTTTCAACTTTGGTCATCGAGCGAATAATAGCCTCAACATGACCAATTTGCTTTTCATCCACTTGAACGTTCTTTAGACCTTTCATTTTGTTTGCTCCAGGTAACATATTAATTAAGTCATCTAGAGGGCCCATTGAACGAACTTGGGATAGTTGTTCCAAAAAGTCATCAAAAGTAAAGGACATTGTCCTCATTTTTTGTTCTAACTCTTTGGCTTTATCTTCATCAACTGTAGCTTGAGCTTTTTCAATTAATGTTAGTACATCCCCCATACCTAGTATACGAGATGCCATGCGTTCAGGATGAAATGCTTCAAGCGCATCAAGCTTTTCTCCCAAACCAACAAACTTAATTGGTTTACCTGTAACAGCCTTTACCGATAATGCTGCACCACCACGTGTGTCTCCATCAAGCTTCGTCAAAACTACACCTGTAATTCCAAGTTGGCTATTAAAGCTTTCAGCTACGTTAACAGCGTCTTGACCTGTCATTGCATCGACGACCAAGAAAATTTCATGAGGGTTTGTTACCTCTTTGATTTGAGCTAACTCATCCATTAATGCTTCATCGATATGGAGTCGCCCAGCAGTATCAATAAGAACATAATCATTATGTTCTTCTTTTGCTTGCGCGATTGCCTGTTTAGCTATTTCCACCGGGCTCACTTGGTCACCAAGAGAGAAAACCGGCATATTCAGCTGTTTCCCTAACGTTTGTAGTTGTTTTATAGCAGCAGGTCGATAAATATCAGCAGCTACTAGAAGTGGATTTTTGTTATATTTCTTTCTAAGTAAATTTGCTATTTTCCCAGTATGAGTTGTTTTACCTGCACCTTGTAACCCTACCATTAAAATAACAGTTGGTGGACGATTTGCTACTGCAATTTTACTTTGCTCTCCACCCATCAGTTCAGTCAGCTCTTCTTTTACTACTTTAATAACCTGTTGACCAGGGGTTAAGCTCTTCATAACCTCTTGACCGACGGATCTTTCACTGACTCGTTTCACAAAATCCTTAACAACTTTAAAGTTAACGTCCGCTTCTAATAATGCAAGACGCACTTCTCGCATCATCGCTTTTACATCTGCTTCCGTTACTTTTCCTTTGCCTGTGATTTTCTTAATTGTATTTTGCAGTCGGTCGGCTAATCCTTCAAATGCCATTTCTGTGCCGCTCCCTTACTCTAATTTCTCGAGTTCATTAAGTACTGCAAGCTGTTTTGTATTATCTTGAACGCTACTTGACATGATTTCTTTCAGATCAGAAAAAAGTTGTTGACGTTGCTGAAATTTTTGAAATAACAACAACTTTTCTTCATACTGTTCAAGCATCGTTTCTGTACGTTTAATGTTATCATATACTGCCTGGCGACTAACATTAAACAGTTCAGCAATTTCACCAAGGGAAAAGTCGTCTAAATAATATAAAGACATATAGCTTTGTTGTTTTTCCGTTAACAACGAATGATAAAAATCATATAGATAATTCATTCTTGTCTTTTTTTCAAGCATAGTCTTTCCCCCTATGTTAAGTGAATTACCTTTACAAATTGTACTAGGTCGAATCATTAATGTCAAGTTTTTTTCTTAACAGCTCTTTTATGCTTCAGTATCTGCGATTAAACCAGCAAACAAGCCAAAGACGTATTGTTCTGGATCAAATTGTTGTAAATCATCAACTTGTTCCCCAAGACCGACCAATTTAACAGGAATCGATAGCTCGTTTCGAATAGCCAATACGATACCTCCCTTTGCAGTACCGTCTAACTTTGTTAAAACAATTCCTGACACATCTGTTGATTCTGCAAATTGCTTGGCCTGACTCATAGCATTTTGACCTGTGGTAGCATCTAAAACGAGTAAGACTTCGTGGGGAGCCCCAGGAACTTCCCGTTCGATCACACGCTTCACCTTCTCAAGTTCTTTCATTAGATTGACTTTGTTTTGCAATCTACCGGCTGTGTCACATAATAAAATATCAGCGTTACGAGCTTTAGCTGCCTGAACAGCATCGTACATAACAGCAGCAGGGTCAGAGCCTGGAGATTGCTTAATTACATCCACACCAACTCTTTCTCCCCATACTTCCAGTTGGTCTATAGCACCAGCACGAAATGTATCTCCTGCTGCTAATAATACTGATTTTCCTTCATTTTTAAATTTATTTGCAAGCTTCCCAATCGTAGTTGTTTTCCCAACACCATTAACTCCAACGAACAAAATGACAGTTAAAGACTGCTCTTGAATATTTATATTTGCAGATAAATCGTCCTGTCCTTCATAAATATCAACTAGCTTTTCCGTAATAACATCTTGAACTTCTCTCGTGTCCTGTATATTTCTACGCTTTACCTCCATTTTTAATTCATCAATTAATTCCATTACAGTTGCTACACCTACGTCTGCTCCAATTAAGATTTCTTCCAACTCATCAAAAAAATCTTCATCTACAGACCTGTATCTCGCAACAAGGTCATTCATCTTTTCTGAAAAAGAATTCCTTGTTTTCGATAAACCATCTTTAAATTTTTCTGTTACAGAATCTGTCTGCTTAGTAATTTTTTCTTTCAATTTTTTAAAAAAGCTCATAATTGTTCTTCCCTTCTTATGTCATAAAATCGTTACTCACGTACCTTTTAGTTAGGTTGTTTTCGCATTTAGAAACAACACCTATACAACTAGCGTTCGGTGGCATCTTTTCTATTGCATAACTTTGAATAACTATATAAACCAGTGGCTTTTTAGTTTTAATTCTTTATGTTCTGGGACGGAGCAAACCACTTTTTATAGAACTAATTTAATTGCAATAGTAACAAAGTTTATGAAAAGATCCTTTAGTTAATATCAAGTAATGGTTTCTTTACTTTAGGTTATTTTCGCATAAATTGGTGCTTTTCGTATTAAAAGTTAATCACGTACACCATTAGCGTTCGTGGTATCTTTTCTATTGCATAACTTTGAATAACTATATAAACCACTTTTTATAGAACTAATTTGATTACAATAGTAACAAAGTTTACGAAAAGATCCTTTAGTTAGGTTGTTTTCGCATCGGTGGCATCTTTTCTTTTATATAACGTTGAATCACTATATAAACCACTTTTTTTAGCAATAATTTAATTACAATAGTAACAAAGTTTACGAAAAGATCCTTTAGTTAATATCATGTAATCTTTTCTTTACTTTAGGTTATTTTCGCATAAATTGTTGCTTTTCGTATTAAAAGTTAATCACGTACACAATTAGCGTTCGTGGCATCTTTTCTTTTATATAACGTTGAATCACTATATAAACCACTTTTTATAGCAATAATTTAATTACAATAGTAACAAAGTTTACGAAAAGATCCTTACTTAACCAATTCAGCAGTTTCACCGAGTCGAACTGAAACTAGCTTAGACACACCCGATTCTTGCATCGTAACTCCATAAAGAACATCAGCTTCTTCCATTGTACCTTTTCGGTGAGTAATAACTATAAATTGTGTATCTGAGCTATAACGTTGTAAATATTGTGCAAAACGATGCACATTGGCTTCATCTAGCGCAGCTTCTACCTCATCCAAAACACAAAATGGAACAGGGCGAACCTTTAAAATTGCAAACAGTAATGCTATAGCAGTTAAAGCTCTTTCTCCACCTGATAATAAACTTAAATTTTGAGGTTTTTTCCCTGGTGGCTGTGCAACAATTTCAACTCCAGTATTTAATAAATCCCCTGGATCAGTAAGCTTTAATTCTGCCCGTCCACCACCAAATAATGCTTGGAAAACAGGCTCGAAGTGAGAACTGATATTGTTAAATGTTGCTTGAAACCTTCGCTTCATTTCATCGTCCATTTCATCGATAACCTGATATAATGTGTCCTTTGCTTGTAGTAAATCTTCCTTCTGCTCTTGTAAAAAGGAATAACGCTCATTTACACGCTCAAACTCATCAATTGCACCAAGATTTACATTTCCAAGCTCATCAATTGCAAGCTTAATTAATTTTACTTTCTGCCTAGCTTCCTCTATATCCAATTCCAAAGGATACCTTTCTTTCGCAGCCTCAAAAGTTAACATATATTCTTCACGCAAGTGAGTTAATCTGTTTTCTAATTCCACGTCTAAACGATTAATTTTTACTTCTTCATCACGTAAAACCTCTACAAGCTGCTTATATTGTCGTTTTTGTTCTTTCGCTTCGCGCTCCTGATCTTCTAATTTTTGCTGTAGATGAAGGCGTTGATCACGACGTTCTGCGATAAGCTGAACAGTAGCTGATTTATCCTGTTTCTTTTTTACAGCTTCAGAGACTAAAACCTCTTCACCCGATGAGTTTGAACTCATCTCATTTTGCAGTAATGAAAGATCCTCCTTCGCTTCCTGCAATTTATCTTCAATTTCAGCAATAGCATGTAATGTGCGACCTGCTTTCTCTTGATGATTCGCTAACAGCTGCTCTTGGCTGGCTAATTCAACCTTTAATTCCGTTATTTCTTTTTGTAGTGACTCTTTTGATATTTGTTGGTCATTCTTTTCTAAAGTAAGTTTTTCTATTTCTTGATCAAGATTCATCACTTGGTTTTCGATGACGCTCACTTGTTCTTTAATCGTTCTTGTTCTTGCATTCATTTCATCCATCTGTTGTGAGAAATTTTCTTTTTCAAAGTCGTAAACAGTTAAACGATCGTTAACATTTTTTTCTTCTATTTCAAGCTCTCGAATTTCTCCTTTTATCGACTGTTCACTCAAACGAAGCGTATTACCCGTTTCACGTAATACCTCAAGCCCTGCCTCATCTTCTTTAATGGTGTCCTTCAGTTCCTTTACTTGAGCTTCAAGCTGTGAAGTCTTTTGCTCCATATCAAGTACTTTTACTGAAAGTTCTTCAAGCTCACGCCCTCTGCTTAATAACGAATTTGATTTCTGCTTTACTGCCCCACCTGTCATGGACCCACCAGGATTTACTACATCACCTTCAAGTGTAACGAGACGATACCTAAACTGTAATTGTCTTGCTAAATCATTTGCACCTTTTAAATCCGTAGTAATGACTACCGTCCCTAGTACGTTTTTTAAGACAGCACTATACCTTTCATCAAATGTTATTAAGTCTGAAGCAACCCCTACATATGATGGGTGGTTTTTTATTTGATTCAGTTGCAGGTCTGAAATCTTACGCTCTTTAATGACTGATAATGGTAAGAATGTAGCCCTGCCATATGAGTTTTTCTTTAAATAATTAATAGCTTGCCTAGCATGTTGTTCATCATGAACGACAATATGCTGTGTTGCTGCTCCCAATGCTATTTCTATAGCAATTTCATACTCCTGAGGTACTTGAATTAATTCTGCGATCGCACCTTCAACACCTTGCAAATGTTTATCTCTAGCTTTTAATACTTCTTTAACACCATGAAAAAATCCTGAATAATCTTCTTTGATTTCTTCCAACATTTCTTTACGAGATTTGGTCTGCTGCAAGTACTGATATGCTTGATAAAGTAAATTCTCTTTTTTTTGGTACTTGGTCTTCGAGTGTTCAAGGTTTGTTTGTTTGTTTCGAAATGTACTAATTTGATCGTTAATTTCTTCTTGAACTTTCGAAATTTTAGCTTGTAGTAGTAGCTTTTGATCATTCGTTTCTTTTCGTTGAATTATATATTTTTGATTTACTTCTTCTAAGTTTGATTTACGGACATTTTGTTGTTTCAGCTGATCTTCAATATTCGTAAGTTCATTATTCAAGGCAGCTTTCTTATTTAATAATTCAATATAGTCACTTTTTAACCCTTCAATTACGTCTTCAATATTTTGATCATAAGATGCATACATTTGTGTTTTCTGCTTTAAGTCAAGCTGCTTAACATTCACATCTTCTTCATAATGTTTCAGTAGCTGAGCTTCTTCATCTCTTTGAGCACTATGCTCGTGTCTTTTCATCTCAAATTCATCAATTATTTTTTCTAATTGTGTTCTATTTTGGGAGGCGTTCTTCTTGCGCTCCTTAAGTACTTCTTTCCGGCCTTCTAGCTTTTCTAATTCTTCACTAGCGAGCAGTAGTACTTCTTGAAGATCATCTATAGATTCATCAAGCGCGATTATTTGCTCACGGTGGTGCTCAATTTCAGATTCTAATTTCTGTAAAGAAGAAGAGGATTCGATTTCATCATTTTTATGTTGCTGAAATATTTTACGAAGATCCTCCCATTTTTTATGAAGGTCTTCTACTTCAAATACTGTTAAGGCAACCTCAATTTTTTCGAGGTCATCCTTTTTTTCAATATAATCTTTAGCAATTGATGATTGAATTTCTAATGGCTCTATTTGACCTTCAAGCTCGTGGACGATATCAGAGACACGATGTAAATTTTCTTGGGTCTCGGCTAATTTATATTCTGCTTTTTTCTTACGAGTTTTGTATTTTAACACTCCAGCAGCTTCTTCAAATATTGAGCGCCTTTCTTCAGCTTTGCTGCTTAAAATTTCTTCTACTTTACCTTGGCTTATAATTGAAAAAGCTTCTCTTCCAAGACCTGAATCCATAAATAAATCAACAATATCTTTTAGTCGACACTGCTGTTTATTTATTAAAAATTCACTTTCTCCTGAACGAAAAACTCTCCTTGTCACACTTACTTCATGATAATCTATCGGTAAAAACTGATCTTCATTGTCTAATGTTAACGTTACTTCTCCTATATTTAATGGCTTTCTTGAGTCACTACCTGCAAAAATAATATCTTCCATTTTTGCTCCGCGTAGAGATTTTGCGGATTGTTCCCCTAATACCCATCTTATAGCATCGGTAATATTACTTTTTCCACTGCCGTTCGGACCAACTACTGCGGTTACACCTGGCACAAAATCAATGGAAACTCTTTCTGCAAACGATTTAAATCCAACGATATCTAACCGTTTGAGGAACATGAATATCCCTCCTATTAGGTAAAAATTCTTTTATTATGACGTGCGCACATTTGATCATCTCTGCCTAGCACAGGCAGCATTTCATTTGATCAGCCTTATAGTTCACTTTAATTGGTAAGTGTTGTTTATGAATAGCTATCTTTGTAGCTATCTTTGTAGCTTTCCTAGCTAGTGCTTTAATACTTCACAAATAAAGTTCTTTAGCAATTTATTTTTTATACCATAATTTCCATAACTTTAGCTTTGGAACAAATGTGGAATAGTAACAAATTCGAAAAGAGCCTTTTTAAAAATACCCCCATAAAGGGGGCATTAATGGTGTTATAAAGATTCTTTTACTTTTTGCAAAGCCTTTTTCGCAGCGTTTTGCTCCGCTTCTTTTTTTGACTTTCCCCTACCTTCACCAAGTGTTTTGTTATTTATACAAACTGAAGATACAAACTCTCGATTATGAGCAGGACCGTTTTCCTGTAGGATTTTATATTCGAGTGAACCAGCTCCATCTCTCTGAATTAATTCTTGAAGCTGACTTTTATAATCCATCGTATGAGAAAAAGCACCATCATTTATTTTAGGAAATACAACCTTATCTAGAAAGGAACAAACAGCGTCAATTCCTTGATCCAAATATAAAGCTCCAATAAATGCCTCAAATACATCTGCTAATAATGCCGGTCGTTCTCGCCCACCAGTTAATTCTTCTCCTTTGCCTAGCATAACTAGCTTACCGAAGGATAGCTCATTTGCAAAAGAAACAAGAGAAGATTCACAAACTACAGCAGCACGAAGTTTCGTTAATTTGCCTTCACTTAGCAATGGGTATTTTTTATACAAATATTGGGAAATAGTTAACTCAAGAACTGCGTCTCCTAAAAACTCTAATCTCTCATTATCTTCATAGAGCCGTTTTCGATGCTCATTCACATAAGATGAATGCGTAAATGCTTGCAACAACAATTTTTTATTTTGAAATTGAAAACCTATTTTTTCTTGAAATTCATTAAATTTCGCATGCTTTTCAATACCTGTTTTTCTCATGTTATTTTAGGTACCTCCAACAAAACTTGATGTTAGGAATTGTTCACTTATAGAGGTTGATCAATTGCACTTTATTGCCTATGTACTAAATGGCACCTATTATGATGATAAAGTCCCGCCTTAAACGGGACTTTTAATAGACAAAATTATTGCTGACCGTTTATGTAGTTAACAGCGTCACCAACTGTAGCTATCTTTTCAGCATCTTCATCGGAAATCTCCATATCGAATTCGTCTTCAAGCTCCATCACTAGCTCTACTACATCTAGGGAATCAGCACCAAGATCATCTTTAAATGAAGATTCTAATTTCACCTCTGACTCTTCAACTCCAAGGCGATCAACGATAATCTTAGTTACACGTTCTAAAACATCTGCCATTATTGCTCACCTCCCCTCAAATATTATAGTGTATTTTCATTCAAAAAACTAGTTGTATTATTTTAAAAGACTGTTTTCGTATCGATTGTTGTTTTTCATATTCAGAGATCACGTCTTTATATAGTGTTCGTCGTACCTTCTCTTCTTTTTAGGACAATCAGATAATAATATCATCTAGCTGTTCATATTCAATTAAAAAAACAACAAATTTTACGATAACAGCCATATTAAAAGCACCTTTTACCAAGCTCTTTACATGACCATTCCGCCATCAACATGCAATGTTTGTCCAGTCATATACCCACTCGCTTCAGAAGCTATAAATGCTACAACAGCTGCTACGTCTGTCGGTTCACCAAATTTCACAAGTGGAATTTGTTTCAGCATTTCATTACGAATATCTTCATTTAGTTCATCAGTCATATCGGTTGTAATAAAGCCTGGAGCTATCGCATTTACTGTAATGTTTCTACTAGCTAATTCCTTAGCAGAGCTTTTTGTTAAACCTATCACACCAGCTTTTGCAGCAACATAGTTTGCTTGTCCAGGGTTACCTGCAACTCCAACGACGGAAGCAATATTAATTATTCTTCCAGCTCTTTGCTTCATCATTTGGCGTGTAACAGCCTTTGTACAATTGAATACGCCCTTTAAATTTGTATTAATGACAGAATCCCACTCATCTTCTTTCATTCTCATTAACAAGTTATCCCTCGTTATTCCCGCGTTGTTTACTAGAATGTCTAACTTACCAAATTTAGCGATCACATCTTTAATCATAGAAGATACCGCTTCAGAATTTCCAACGTCAGCTTGCATCGCTACTGCTTCAGAGCCGAGTGCTTTAATTTCATCCACTACTTCGTTAGCCCTAGCTTCACTTCCTGCAAAATTTACTACTACGCTAGCACCTTGCTTCGCTAGTTCCAATGCAATAGCACGACCAATCCCTCTAGATGCACCTGTCACTAAGGCAATTTTTCCTTGCAACGTCATATTTTTATTCCCCTTTCAATCTTTCAATTGTCAATAGCATTGACTCTTCATCATTTATTGAATAGGCATTAACCCTTCTGTTTACCTTTTTGATGAGTCCTGAAAGAACTTTACCAGGACCAATTTCTATAAAGGTATCTACACCATTTTCTAGCATGTATTCTACAGACTGTTGCCACAAAACTGGAGAATATAATTGTTCAATTAAAGCTTGCTTTATATCTGTGCTCTTCGTTAATGGCGTTGCATGAATGTTTGCTACTACTGGAACCTTTGCATGATTAATTGTAATTTCGTTCAATATGTCATCGAATTTATTAGCAGCTGGTTGCATGAGTGATGAATGAAATGGCCCACTTACAACTAAAGGGATGACGCGTTTTGCACCATGTTCTTTACATTGTTTCGTTGCGATTGATACTCCTTCAGCTGTTCCAGAAATAACAATTTGACCAGGACAGTTCAAATTAGCTAGTTGAACTGGATATCCATCAGCTGTAATTTGGGTTGTGATTTCTTGCAACTGACCTTGATCCATCCCTAACACAGCTGCCATTGACCCTTCTCCAGCAGGAACAGCTTCTTCCATTAATTCGCCTCGCTTCCTGACTGCATACACTGCATCTTCAAATGACATTGCTTCGGCAGCCACAAGTGCGCTATATTCTCCTAAACTATGACCGGCAACATAATCAGGTCGTATATTTTCTTCTTTGAACCGTTCAAGAATAGCTATGCTCGTCGTTAATAAAGCTGGCTGTGCATTCATCGTTAGCGTTAATTTATCAGCTGGACCTTGGAAAATAAGGTCAGTTAGTGACAAACCTAGTTTTTCATCAGCTTTGTTAAAAACAGCTGCCACATTGTCATATTTTTGTGCAAGGCTTTGTCCCATACCAACAATTTGTGAACCTTGGCCTGGAAAAACAAATGCAATTTTCCCCATATGATCATTCCTCTCTTTACTTATCAATCATCAGATTCAACTTGTTGCTTTATTAATTCAGTAACATTGTTATCAACGATATCTTTTGCTTGACGAATAGCGTTGAAGATCGCATTGACGTCAGAAGAACCATGTGCTTTGATTACTGGAGCTTTTAATCCAAACAACCCAGCTCCACCATATTCTGAATAATCCATTTTAGCTTTTAAATCTAACAGTTGGGGCTTTAATACAGAAGCTGCAAATTTGCTCTTAAAATTGCTTGTTAATGTTGTTTTTAACATAGAAAAAACTGATTGTGCGGTTCCCTCTATTGCTTTTAATGTAACATTACCCGTAAAGCCGTCTGTTATGACTACATCTGCAACCCCTTCTAATAAGTCTCGCGCCTCAACATTACCAATAAAGTGTAATGACGCTTTTTCTAACAAAGGAAAGACTTGCTTCATCAGGTCGTTTCCTTTATTTTTTTCTGTTCCAATATTTAATAAACCCACTCTAGGTGATGGAACACCACGTACTTTCTCAGCATAAATCGATCCCATAATCGCATACTGGAGCAAATGTTGAGCTTTGGCATCCACATTAGCTCCAGCATCTAGCATAATAAAACCACGTCCATCTGCAGTTGGTAATGTGGGAGCTAATGCAGGGCGATCAATTCCATCGATTCGACCGACAATGAATAAACCCGCTGCCATAAGAGCACCCGTATTCCCTGCAGAAATACAAGCATCCGCACGCCCTTCTTTCACTTCTTTTGCCATAAGTACCATTGAGGCGTTTTTCTTTCTACGAACTGCCCTTACAGGCTCATCTGTTGCTTCAATGATTTCATTAGCATGTATTATGGAAAGACGTTTCTGTTCAGAAACATATGTCTTAATTTTGTCTTCATTCCCTATTAAAGTAATATGTAAGTTAGGGAAAGCTTCTAGTGCTTTTAGTGTGCCTAAAACAATTTCTTTAGGTGCATGGTCACCACCCATTGCATCGATTGCGATTCTCATTTGTTGGACCTACCTTTTAATTACTTTTTGAACGATACATCTCAAATTCCCCTGAAAAAACCATTTCTGCTCCGACAAAGCTAGTTACTTCTACTATTGTTCTCCCTTTCTTCTTATCCAAACCTATAACTTTGGCTTTAGCTATCACGCGCTCAGTTTCTTTTACTTGACGCATGAAACGGATTGTTGCCTGGGCTGTTAACGCTAGTTCATCGTTAATAACTGCAACCGCAAGGGAGTTAGCTTGAGCAAAAAGATGATGACCACGCATTATCTTATTTCTTTTAAAAACGTGTTCCTTTTCTACATCAAATATTGAAATAGCACTTTCATCAGGAACAATATCTACAATTTCTCCAATTACCTCTTCAATCGGAAGCGAACGAACTTGTTCATCAAAATTCTTTTCTGCAACATATTTAATTCGCTCACGTAATTCAGGAATCGATAATTCCATTCTATCAAGTCGTATCGTTTGGATGCTCACAGAAAATTGTACTGCTAATTCTTCGTCGGTGACGAATGGATTTTCAGTTATTGTCTGTTGTAATTGCTCCTGTCGTACTTTTTTATTTTTACGCATATGAGAAAACACCATCCGTATTATTATGACTAGGTACTAATAGTAGTATATAATTAATTACTTCAATTTGCAAATAAACAATCTGTTATTAATCCAGTTTTTCTCCATGTAAAGCACCGGTTTGTTGTAAATAATTTCTTAGCGCTTCATACTCATTATTTTGCCAAAATGCCGTTGAATGAATGAGCTTAGCAGCATCATCTCTCGCTACTTCCAATGCACGATAATCATGTACCATATCTGCGACTTTAAACTCTGGCACGCCACTTTGCTTTTTACCAAAGAAATCACCAGGTCCACGAAGTTCTAGGTCCTTTTCAGATAGCTTAAATCCATCATTTGTTTCTGTCATGATGTTCATTCGTTCTTTACCTACTTCTGATTTAGGGTCCGCTAGTAATATGCAATAAGACTGATTCTCACCACGACCAACCCGGCCTCGAAGCTGATGCAATTGTGACAACCCGAAACGATCTGCATCATAAATCAACATAAATGTGGCATTTGGAACATTTACTCCAACTTCGACAACAGTTGTTGAAACAAGCACTTGAACGTTATTTGTACTAAAGTCTCTCATGACAGCTTCCTTTTCAGCAGAAGGAAGTTTACCATGCATTAGTCCAATATTATATTGATTGCTAAAATACTGCGTCAAAATACTATGGACATCTATCGCATTTTGCACGTCCAATTTATCAGACTCTTCAATGAGCGGACAGATAATATAAGCTTGTCTCCCTTTGATCAGTTCTTGCCTCATGAACTCAAGGACTCTCTCAAGCATGTCGTGTCTTGCCCAGTACGTTTCTATTTCTTTTCTTCCAGCTGGCATTTCGTCTATTACTGAAACATCCATTTCTCCAAAAACCGTGATTGCTAGAGTTCGAGGGATAGGAGTAGCAGTCATAAATAGAACATGAGCATTTTCACCTTTTTCTCTTAACGTTCTACGTTGTGCTACACCAAAACGATGCTGTTCATCAGTAATAACAAGACCCAATTTATTAAATGAAATCTCATCTTGAATTAATGCATGTGTTCCGACGATAATATCTATTTCACCGCGTGTTAGTTGGTCAATTATTGCTCTACGCTTTTTACCTTTTACAGAGCTAGTTAACAGCTCAATACGCATTGGAAAAGAACTAAATAACTGCTTTAATGAGGATTCATGCTGTTCTGCTAATATTTCTGTTGGAACCATCAAGGCTCCCTGATAGCCTGCCAACACAGTTGCATATAGCGAAATCGCTGCTACAACAGTCTTTCCAGACCCAACATCACCTTGTAATAACCGGTTCATACGGTAGGGTGTCGCTAAGTCACTTGTAATTTCGTGGACGACACGATTTTGGGCAGTAGTTAGTGGAAAAGGTAATTGATCAATAAAGCTGTCAAGCTCATTTCTTGAATATTCCATGACTACTCCTATAGATTGTTCCTTCTCGAACTTTCGAAGTGTTTGCATTTGTAATTGAAATAGTAAAAATTCTTCGTAAACAAACCTTCTTCTTGCTTGTTTTAGATCTTCATGTGATAGAGGTATGTGAATCGCTTGTATAGCATCTTTCTTACCAACTAATCGATACTTTTGTAGTAAAGAGCTAGGCAAATTTTCTTCAATTAATGTGCTATATTGATTTAGTGCTAAAGACATAAATCTTCGCATTCCTTTAACAGTTACCTTCCCTTTGATTGCGTAGGTTGGCTCTATCTCACTATTTTTTTGATGAGGTGAGAAAGAAAGTTCGCTTACTGTTATTGTTTGGCGGTGCTGATCCCATTTGCCAGTAACGGTGATGATTGCATTGATAGACAGCTGTTTTTTATAGTACGGTCTATTAAAACAGGTTACCGTAATTAAATACCTACCGACAAGTAAACGAAATGTGAGTCGAGATTTCTTTTTTCCATAATAAGTTAGAGAAGGTTCACTATGGACCTTCCCTTCCACTGTAACTTTTTCTTCATGTTTTACATCAGCTAAATCCCTCAATTGATAGTCTTCATATTTGTAAGGAAAATACTCAAGGAGATCTAACACGGTGTGGATACCCATATCATTTAATGATAGTGCTGTTTCTTCACCAATCCCTTTAATTGAAGTTACTAAGTCTGTTATTTCCTTACTCACTTGTACCTAGCGAAACGCCAAATATTTTTTGTTCAAGCTCTTTACCAGTTGGCGTTGCCGCTAACCCTCCTCGCGCTGTTTCTTTTAATGAAGTTGGCATATTTTGACCAATTTGATACATAGCATCTATTACTTCATCACAAGGGATTCGACTCGTTATACCTGCTAATGCCATATCTGCTGCAACCATTGCATTTGCAGCCCCCATGGCATTTCTTTTCACACAAGGAACTTCTACTAACCCTGCAACTGGGTCACAAACTAAGCCGAGCATATTCTTTAACGTAATAGCCATCGCCTCTGCTGATTGACTAGGTGTTCCCCCTGCCATTTCAACGATTGCTGCTGCTGCCATTCCTGCGGCTGAACCCACCTCAGCTTGACATCCACCTGCAGCACCTGAAATTGATGCATTGTTAGCTACTACAAAACCGAAAGCTCCTGAAGTGAATAAAAACTCTACCATCTGTTCCCTAGATGGATTTAGCTTATTTTTGACAGCAAAGAGTGTGCCAGGTACAACTCCTGCTGAACCAGCAGTTGGTGTAGCACATATCGTTCCCATTGCAGCATTAACTTCGTTTGTCGCTACTGCTTTACTTACTGCATCCAAAATCGTTTCTCCTGATAAGAAATTTCCTTTTTGTATATATGATTGTAATAACAATGCGTCTCCGCCTGTTAATCCAGAAAATGATTTTACTCCTGAAAGACCCTTCTCAACTGCTTTTTCCATAACCTCTAAATTTTTTCCCATTTGATTGAGTATTTCTGAACGACTCTTTTGCTTTACTTCCATCTCTTGCTGAATCATCACTTCAGAAATTTTTACGTTCTGCTCATTCGCTAACTCAATTAACTCAGCTACGTTACGAAACATTTAGATTTCCCCCTTATATACTTAGCTGGACATACTTTTCTTAATCTACGATTTTCGTCACTTGTAATATATTCGGAAGTGAATCAAGCTCATCTAAAACAAATTGCTCAATATTTTGATCTAGTTCGATTGTCATTAATGCAAGCTTGCCTTTTTCTTTACGTGAAACTTCCATATGTCCAACGTTAATCTTAAATTTTGCTAATACGTTGGCAACAGCAGCTATCGCTCCAAATTTGTCATTATGAGCAATGAGTATTGCTGGATGATGACCAGATAGCTTAAGTTCAAATCCATTTAGTTCAATAATTTCAATTTTCCCACCGCCGATGGATATACCAACTAGCTCTAATTCTCCATCATCATCTCCTATACGTACCCTAGCAGTATTAGGGTGGTCAGTAATAGCTTCTGCTCTTCGGAAAATAATATTTATGCCTAACTGATTGGCAATATCTAGCGACGATTTAATTCGTTCATCATCTGTTTCAAAGTCGAGCAATCCACCAACAAGTGCAATGTCAGTACCATGTCCTTTATACGTTTCAGCAAAAGACCCATAAAAAGATATTTTTGCCCATTTAGGCTGACGCCCAAATAGACTTCGCGCAACTTTACCTATTCTCGCAGCACCTGCAGTGTGTGAACTTGATGGACCAATCATAATAGGGCCAATAATATCAAATACACTTTTATATTTCACAATAAACTTCTCCCTTTATTATCATATTTGAGATGCACTAAAGACAAGTAGCTTCCAGAAGACAATACTGGTGCCGTTTCAATGAATGCGCTTTCTGATGTCGAGTGCATTGATGAAGAAACCTCGATGGGATTAGCATCTGTGCTAGACAACATAGCTAGTGCAACACCTTTAATTATTATAAGGTTCTATTCGTATACTTGTTCCTATAATTGAGGATAAAGATGTGGTTTACCACAACACTTATCACGAAGGATGCACCGAATTCTAGTTGTATGCGTGTTAATTTCTAATTATACAAAGTTCTTTTTGTAAACACGGTTGCTATTTTTACTAAAATTGGACAATATAATCAATGTTATGAGAGCTCAACATCATTCTAAAAGCAGAAAAGATGCCACAAAAGCTAGATGATTACGAGCGTATACGTTTTAGAACGAAAAGTAACAAGCTATGCGAAAACAGCCTATGAATAAACATTCAAAGTAAAAACAGCCGATAATAATTACGTAGCTGCTTTTTAGTGCTTTATCTATTATAAGTGCTTCACCCATTCACCTAAGACTTTATCTTTGGAGAATGGGTGAAGAAACTCTAGCGAAGAAGAATATCAGCTAAATTAAAATGAAAGAGCGTATATGAATGATATAATTTGTTAACCTACGCCATTTATTCTATAGCAAAAACAAATGAATAAAGAGGCTGCTTCCCATTATGCACTTCAACTTCAATTTCTGAATGCTGAGCTTCTATATAAGAGACAAGCTCCTCTACTTCGTCTTCAGCAGCATCTTCACCGAAGAGAATCGTGATAATTTCATCATCTTCATCTATCATATTGTCGAGCAATTCTTCCGCAACAGCTACCTTGTCTTCATTCGTTACTTCAATCTTGCCATCATTTATTCCCATAAAATCGTTTTTGGATATATCTAAGCCATCAATATTCGTATCACGAATGGCATAAGTAACTTGTCCAGTTTTCACACCACTTAGTGCATCTGTCATTAACTGTTCATTTTGAGTTAATTCGATTGTCGGGTTAAAAGCCAGTAATGAAACCATACCTTGAGGTACTGTTTTAGACGGAATGACTACTACATTTCCTTCAACAACTGTAGCTGCTTGTTGAGCAGCTAAGATGATATTTTTATTATTCGGTAGAATAATAATATTATCGGCATTTACTTCATTTATCGCATTAACAAAGTCTTCAGTACTCGGATTCATCGTTTGTCCGCCCTCAATGACAGAATGTGCGCCAATGCTTTTAAATAAATCTGCAATTCCTGACCCCATTGCTACTGAAATAATTCCATAAGGCTTTTGTTGAGCAACCTCTCTTGGCTGTATTATTTCTTCCGTAGTGTTAACTATATTACTATGTTGCTCTCTCATGTTTTCTATTTTCATATTAATTAAAGAGCCGTATCGTTTCCCATATGACAGTACTTCTCCTGGTTCTTCAGTGTGAATGTGGACCTTCACAACCTCTTCATCAGAAACAACTAATAATGAATCACCATGTGCACTTAAATCATTACGAAATTGCTCTTGAGAAAAAGATGGCGTATCTTGGTTGTCTTCACTAAACTTCACCATAAATTCTGTACAATACCCAAATTCAATATCTTCTGTATCCATATGGCTTTGTATACTTTTATGATGTTCTGCGTTAATTAATTCAGTCATAGTAGGGATGGTAGATGATTGTATAATTGTTTCATCTTTAAGTTCCGCCAAAAAACCTTCATACACAAAAACAAGGCCTTGACCTCCACTGTCAACAACCCCAACTTCCTTTAATACTGGTAACAATTCAGGCGTTCTACTAAGAGAAGATCTCGCTTCCTTCACAATCTCTTCCATTAACAGGATTATATCTGTTTCATGTTCAGCAGCTGAAAGTCCTCGATTTGCAGCATCCTTTGCGACTGTTAAGATCGTCCCTTCAACAGGCTTCATCACAGATTTATAAGCAGTTTTAACTCCCGAGGCAAACGCTTCAGCAAACTCCACGCTATTAATACTTTCCTTATGTTCTATCGCTGTAGCGAATCCTCGAAAAAGCTGAGATAATATAACACCAGAATTACCTCTCGCGCCCATTAACAAACCTTTTGAAAGCGATTTTCCTACTTTCCCAATATGGTCGGAAGTAACGTTGGAAACTTCCTTTGCTCCAGACGACATAGATAAATTCATATTAGTTCCAGTGTCACCGTCTGGAACAGGAAAAACGTTTAGTGCATCCACTAGTTTTGAATGATTAGCTAAATTTTTAGACCCCTGGATGACCATTTTAATAAAACGTTCTCCACTTAATTTCGTTAAAGACAAGATGTTTCCTCCTTACTATGCGTTCGTAACACGAACTCCTTGTACATAAATATTTACAGCGTCTACTGCTAGTCCGATTGTTTGATCTAACGTATATTTCACTTTTGTTTGTACATTATTTGCAACCTCGGAAATCTTCGTTCCATAACCAACTATAATATACATATCAATCTGAAGGTTATCATCCACTTGTCGAACAATGACTCCCTTGGTAAAATTATCTTTGCGTAATATGTCCGTTAAGCCATCTTTAATTTGATTCTTTGATGCCATACCAACTATCCCGTAGCAGTCTATTGCAGCTCCGCCAGCAATCGTTGCAACCACATCGTTCAAGATTTCAATCTGCCCGTATTTTGTTTTTAGTTCAATGGACATAAACGTTCCTCCTTTGGAATTGTACACCTGATTAAGGTCATTTTACTATAATAACAATTTTTTTAAAAGTAATACTGTAAATTAGCCGACGGCTAATTATAATCTGCCCCAATACGTATCTGTCAAGTAGATTTTCTTGAAAGCTTCTTATTGAACTGTTGCAATATGAATTGATGTGTGGTAAATTATATAAGTATTTCTTATAGCAAATATTGAAGTCTTTTTGAAAGCTTTATGGAAGTTAGGAGGGAGATAGACATGGCACGTAAATGTGTTGTTACTGGTAGAAAGACTCGTTCAGGTAATGCACGTTCCCATGCAATGAACGCTACAAAGCGCAAATGGGGTGCGAACCTTCAAAAAGTACGTATTTTAGTTGACGGAAAACCTAAACGTGTATATGTATCTGCTAGAGCTCTAAAATCTGGTAAGGTAGAACGCGTTTAATAAAGTATATTAACCGTTTGCATCAGTAAAAAAAGCACCTGACTATCGGTGCTTTTTTTACTATTCCTTTTTCTTAAAAGTCCCAAGCATTGCTCTAATAATTCCACCTAAAAATCTCGGTAATTTAATCGTATAAAATTTCATTGTTTCCCTCCTCACCAATGGTCCACGCATGACATTTCGATTCAATAAGCCTGTAATTTTTCTGTATAATTTCCTCTATAAGTATATTCAAGAATGCAAAAAAAGTACCTATTAACACTCTCATTAGCGGTATCAGTCTGTGCTTCTTACCATCAATAATATGCCACTAGTAAATGAAAAAGTACCTCGATCATCATTTAGTTCATTACTAATACATAATGTCGACCCTAATTTAATATGACAATTTTCTAATGGATATTTAAACCCAGATAATGATAGTTGCTCTATTTCTTTAGAAAAAGGAAGAAAAGATATGTAACGATAACTTTCATGTTTTTTTACAGAGTATGAACCTGGTTCATACATCGTCACAATATTTTGGGTATCAATTAAATGAATTTGTACGTCTTTTGCCAGTCCATTCACGAGAAGCTGTATATTGCCTAACAGATGATCTAATCTCCCCCCAGAACAGCCAAACAGTTGAATGGTTGTTGGTTGTTGTGCTAAAGCCCATTGAAGAGCAATTTCTATATCAGTTAAATCTTTTTCTTCCGGAAATATATGAACGTGTTTTAGCTGTTGTTCAATATACCTCATCTCATCTGCTGTAATAGAATCAAAGTCTCCAAATGCATGTCTCGGAACAATATCTGAATGGATTAAATATAACACACCTCTGTCAGCACCAACCCATAAGCACTCTTCACAGTTATACTGCTGAAGTGACGGAACATAACGAACAGGACCTCCACCTACAATATTTATGATCATTCCTACCATCACCTATCTTTATATTACGTTATATTTGTAAAAGCTCTTTTAATAAACTTTGTTACTATTGTTACAACATTATTTTAGCTATCTATTGTTGTTTATTCGATTACCATTGTTTTATCGAAGAAAGAGTACCACGAAATTGATCTGAAAATGTGTTTATGTTTTTAGGATAACTCGCAGAATTCCGTAGCCTACGTAAAAAAAGGATATCACCAAAGATATCCTTTCAAGTTCGTATGTAAGCTACCAATAAGAGAGTTTAGTTTATCCCTCGGATACTCTCAATAGCCTCTTTACGATTTTGTTTATTATACACTGCAGATCCAGCCACTAAGACATTTGCTCCTGCTTCTACGCATATTGGGGCTGTTTCAACATTTACACCACCGTCAACCTCAATTTCAACTTGTAACCTTTTATCTTGTATCATCTTTGATACTGCTTCTATTTTCGGAACAACTGAACGTATAAATTGTTGACCTCCAAAACCTGGGTTCACTGTCATTAGTAATACTAAATCAATATCTTCTAGAATATGTTGAATTGATTCAACTGGAGTTGATGGATTAAGGACTACACCAGCCTTCACGCCGTGTTCTTTAATAAGGTGAATGGTCCTATGCAAATGAGGACATGCTTCTACGTGAACTGAAATAATATCAGCTCCTGCCTTTGCGAACAATGGAATGTATGTATCTGGATTCTCAATCATTAGATGAACATCTAGCGGTATATTTGTAATTGGACGAATCGCATCAACGATTAGAGGGCCTATTGTAATGTTTGGGACAAAATGCCCATCCATCACATCAATATGAATATAATCAGCGCCTCCTTCAACCACATCTGTTATTTCATCCGCTAATCGTGAAAAATCTGCTGCTAATACTGAAGGTGCTACCTTTATCATATATTAATACCTCGGCTTTCTATCATTAATTTCTTGTAAAAAATGAATATAGTGATCATATCGATAAGAAGCTATAGTACCGGATTTTACAGCATCTTTTACAGCACACTTAGGTTCCGATACATGAGTGCATCCCCGAAATTTACAACGTGAACTTATGTCGCTCATCTCGGGGAAACAATAAGAAAGCTCATTCGCTTCAATATCGGTAAAATCCAAAGAACTAAATCCTGGGGTATCGGCGACTAACCCATTACCGATGGATAATAACTCCACATGACGTGTCGTATGTTTTCCTCTCCCTAGATGTGAAGAAATATCGTCTGTCTTTAATTCCAACTCTGGCCTGAGTGCATTGAGTAATGAAGATTTCCCAACACCAGATTGGCCTGCAAAAACAGAAATATGGTTATTCAAGAAAGGTGTGAGCTTTTGAATACCTTCCGTTGTAATCGACGATGTCAAAACTACTTCATATCCAATTTGGCGATAATCATCAGCATATTGGTGAATTTCTTGAATCAATGTCTCACTGGCTAAATCAATTTTACTTATACAAATAAGCGGCTCAATATTCTTTGACTCTATCAATACTAAAAAACGATCTAGTAATGCTGTGCTAAAAGCAGGCTCAAATGCAGAAAATACTAAGATTGCCTGATCAACATTAGCAATTGGCGGACGGTTTAATTCATTTTTCCGTTCCTTAATGTCCAATATATATCCTTCTTGATCATTATCTGCTTGATAGACAACTTGATCACCAACTAGTGGTGTAATATTTTTTTTTCGAAATACACCTCTACCTCGACATTGAACCGTTTGTCCATCGTTATACACGTAATAAAATCCACTCAAAGCTTTGATGATTTTACCTTCTAGCATTGACTCACTCCTACTATCTAGTCTTGAATATCTTTGTATCGAATCGTTTCTTCATAAAGAATTATTTTATCACGCAAAATTTTATATTCTGCTTTGCCGCCTTTCTCTATAATAAACTCAATTTTTTTATCAATCGTTTCAGTTATATCGAATTTATCGTATACCTCATTTATATATCTTTCCGCATCGTCAATATAAATAACGATTTCATTAAATGTATCTCCGTCATATTTAGGCTCAAAAGGTATTATAAAAGTTTGTTCAAGCGTCTTTATGGTCTCTTCTGGTTCTTCTGGTTCTTCCTCTTTGCCCTTTGATAAATAAACTATCACTTCAGCACCTTTATCTAACTCTGTACCTTCTTGTGGTGATTGTTTAAAAACCAAACCTTTTGCGACTTCATCATCAAATTCATCTTCTATTTTAATATTTAAACCTGTTTCTTCAGCATAGTCGTTGACTCCTTTTTGTGATCTTAGAGTCAAATCCTTCAATATTATTTTTTCGGGTCCCTTACTGACAGTAAAAATTACTTCCTGCTCATCAGGTATGACAAGGGAATCCGGATCTGGGGATTGATCAATGATTATTCCAGCATCATATTCATCACTTGACTGTTCCCTTTTAGTAACATCTGTAAAATTATGTTTTTCTTGCAATTGGTCTTTTGTTCTGTTGTAATCGTCCCCTATATAATCACCAAACTCAAATTTTTCTTTCCCACTGCTTCTATAAATATTTATTCCTGCACCAGGTTTTACCATAGCACCGTCTTCAGGATCAGTCTTAATAACAAGGCTTTCAATGACTTCATCACTTGTTTGATCTATTGTTTTTGTAATAACAAGATCTAATGCTTCAAGCTTTTTTACAGCTTCATCGTACTCCATATTTTTAACGTCGGGTACTGCAACATCATCTGGTGTTAATAAAGAAGGAATAAGGGTCACAGCTAAGACCGCCGCAATGACTAACATAAAAAACGTCGTAGTAATAATCATAGGAAGTCTTTTTCGCTTGTTTTTTTTAAGTTGTTTTGTTTCCTCAGATGATGGCTGTTGTGGCTCTTGTACCTTTGTTTTTTCATTAGCTAACAACTTCTCGTTAGTTAACACCGGAATCGCTTTCGTAACCTCATCATCTTCAACAGGCAGTGTAAATTTTTCTTCTGTCATTTTCTGCGGATCAAGAGCTGATCTTATATCAGCTTCCATGTTGTCTACAGAATCATACCTATGCAATGTATCTTTTGCAGTAGATTTTAAAATAATATTTTCTACACTTTGAGGGATGTCCGGATTCCACCTTTTTGGTGATGGTGTTTCTGATTGTAAATGTTTTAGTGCGATAGACACTACAGACTCGCCAGAGAATGGTATTTCTCCGGTCAACAATTCAAACATGACAATACCTAATGAATAGATATCAGATTTTTTATTCGCCAAACCACCACGCGCTTGTTCAGGAGATAAATAATGAACAGAACCTAATACAGAATTAGTATGTGTAATCGTAGTTGAGCTTAATGCCATTGCTATACCGAAGTCCGTAATTTTCACTGTTCCGTTATTGTTAACTAATATATTTTGTGGTTTAATGTCTCGGTGAACGATTTGGTTTTGGTGAGCGTGAGAAATTGCTGATGTCAATTGTTCCATAATATTTAAAGTTTCCTGCACTGACAAAGGAGCGTATGCTTGAATATATTGCTTCAATGTTTTTCCACGTACATACTCCATAACAATGTAATAAATATTATCCTCTTCTCCCACATCATAAATCGTCACTATATTAGGGTGGGATAAGCTCGTTGCAGCTTGGGCTTCTCGTCGAAAGCGTCTTATGAAATCCTCATCATGAGAAAAATCTAAGCGCAAAACTTTGATGGCAACCTCCCTGTCAAGAATCATATCTTTGGCAAGGTAAACGTTAGCCATTCCCCCTCCACCGACCACCTCAACAAGATCATATCTATCATTTAGACGTTTTCCAATTAACATTTTAGATCACCTGCTCTCATATTCCGATGTATATTCGATGATCGAAAGCGTTATATTGTCCTCGCCCCCATGCTCGTTAGCAAGATCGATGAATGCATGAGCTTTCTCACTTAACGAAAGGTCAGACTGTAATGTCGAGGTAAATTCATCTTCTGATATTTTATTAGATAGTCCATCGGAGCATAATAGGAGTATATCATCCTCTTCTAAAATAATGGTCTTTATGTCGAGTTTGATATCCTCCTCAGTTCCTAACGCTCTAAGTAAAACATTTTTTCTTGGATGATGTTCTGCGTCTTCTTTGGTGATTTGACCTGAACGGACCAATTCGTTAACTAAAGAATGGTCTTCTGTAAGCTGAGAAAAGCCCGTATCATTTAGAAGGTAACAACGACTATCACCAATATGCCCAACTGTTGTAAAGTTAGATGTGCATAATGCTACGACTAAAGTTGTACCCATTCCATTACAGTGAGGATTGTCATGAGCATGTTTAAACAGAGCTTCGTTCACTTTCACGACATGCTCCATCATCCACTTCTCAGCTTCTTCTGGTGTGTTGATACGTTCATTGTTCTCCCAAAAATCTCGTAATTGATTACTCGTCATTTCACTAGCAACATCACCTGCTCTGTGACCTCCCATACCGTCTGCTACGATTACAAGAAGATCTCCATGTTGATTTTTGAATATCCCACCATTATCCTCGTTATGAGGACGAACTTTCCCCTTGTCTGTGAGAAATGCTGAATTCACAACGTTCACCTCGTCTCCTCTTTACGTTCCTTTGCACGTAATTGACCACAGGCTGCATCGATATCATGTCCATGTTCACGTCTGATCGTTACATTGATTCCACGTTTCTTCAACGTTTTCTCAAAAGCAAATATTTGGTTTTTCGGTGTGCGTACATAATCGCGTTCTGGCACATAGTTAACTGGAATTAAGTTCACATGACAGTTAATTCCTTTTATCAGCTTGGCCAACTCTTCTGCGTGTTCAACTTGATCATTGACCCCACCAAACAAACCATATTCAAATGATACGCGCCTTCCCGTTTTGTCAATATAATAACGTACCGCATCCATTAATTCTGGCAATTTATAAGCCCTATTAATAGGCATTAAATTACTTCTTATATCTGAATTTGGTGCATGTAGTGATATAGCAAAATTAATTTGCATGTTCTCATCTGCAAATTGATAAATTTTAGGAATAATACCACTCGTTGAAACCGTAATGTGTCTCGCACCTATGTTTAAACCTGCATCATCATTGATAATTTTTAGAAAGGATAGCATTTGATCATAATTATCAAATGGTTCACCAATACCCATTATCACAACATGACTGACACGTTCATTTAATTCATCTAACGCCTTTTGAACTGTTACAACTTGTGCAACGATTTCGCCGGCAGTAAGATTTCGTTTTAGACCACCTAAAGTTGATGCACAAAATGTGCAACCTATTCGACATCCAACCTGTGTAGTTACACAAACAGAATTTCCATAATTATGCGTCATTAACACGGTTTCTATTGAGTAACCATCATACAATTCGAATAAAAACTTCATCGTTCCATCCGATGATGTTTGTTGAATAATCGTTTTTAGAGTAGTGATCGAAAAATGTTGCACCAATAATTCTCTCAAACTTTTTGATAAGTTGGTCATATCATCGAATGAATCAACCCTTTTTATATAAAGCCATTCAAAAACCTGTTTAGCTCTATAAGACTTTTCACCATTCGACTTGAGCCAGCTTTGTAATTCTTCTAATTTCAACGAGTAAATAGAAGGTTTAATCACATCATTAGTTGTATTGTTCTTTTGTTCTGTTTTTGTTGTATCTTCCATTTACATTACACCCGCTTTCTTAAACATGCTATATAAAAACCATCTGTTTTAAAATAATGAGGCAAAAGCTGAAGCTGTCCATTTTGAACATATGGACGTACATTTTCTGGGAGCCTCTCATTAATTGTTAAATCCTGTTCATAATCTTCATGTTCTAGTAAGAACTTATTGATGACATCGCTATTTTCAGCTTTATCTATTGTACATGTACTATATACCAATATCCCATCTTTTTTTAATAAAGGTGCTACAGCTTTTAAAATACTCATTTGGATTTCCGCTAACTTCAATACATCTTCCTCTGTCTTGGCATACTTGATGTCCGGTTTTCTTCTAACAACTCCTAGCCCCGAACAAGGTGCATCAACAAGAATTCTATCAAAGCTTTCTTGCGCATAATATTGCTGAACTTCTCTGCTATCAAGCACATTTGTTTCAACATTTGACAGCTCTAACCTATCTATCTGCTCTTGAACAAGCTTCACCTTATGTTTATGAAGATCAATGGACACAACTCGTCCTGTATTTTTTAATAGTTCCGCTATATGTGTAGCCTTCCCCCCTGGCGCACTACACGCATCAAGAATAGTGTTCTGCTCCTTTACATTTAAAGATTTAGCTACAAGCATAGAGCTTTCATCTTGGACGGTGAACAAACCTTCTTGGAAGGCTGTTGTTTTCGCAAGATTTCCTTTCATACTTTTTATTGCATCGTCTGACAGATCACCTTGTACAACATCATATCCTTCATTATTTAGATGGGCTAACAGCTCGTCTTTCGTCAACTTATTCGTATTCACTCTAACAGTTTGAACTGGAGGCATCAAATTTACTTCACACATTTGTTTAGTAGCTTCATAACCTAATTGGTCAACCCAGCGTTTGATGAGCCATTTAGGGTGACTCGTTTCAATAGCTAGACGCTCATAAGGATCCGTAATTTCTGCGAAGGAAGGAGCTCCTTCCCGTTGAAATGCTCTTAAAACCCCGTTTACCATTGAAGAAATACCTTTATGCCCCCGTTGCTTGGCAATTTCTACTGCTTCAAAAATGATCGCGCGGTCAGGGACACGGTCAAGGTATACCATTTGATAAGCAGACATTCTTAAAAGGATGTATACCCACTTTTCTATCTTACGTTTAGATTGTGTAAACGGACGTAAAAAATAATCCAGCGTCATTTTTCGTTGAATCGTCCCGTAAACTATTTCTGTAAGAAGACCGATATCTTTGCTATTTAGGTGATTTTTTTCTATCATACGATTTAATAAAATATTGCTATACGATTGATTTTTTTCTATAGAAAGTAGTATATCAAGTGCAACATTTCTTACATTACTTTTTTTCATGTCCTTCTCCTAATTGTACACCAACTTGCAATGAAGAACCCATGCCACGTAAATATTCTTCAGCAGTCATGCGCTTCTTGCCTGCTGGCTGTAGCTCAGTAATTTTTATACTAGTATCATCGCCAGTGGATACGATAAAACCATCCTGTTCAATAGAGGTGATTGTTCCAGCTACGTGATCATTATGTGTACTCAACTTTTCTCCCCACCAAACTTTCATTACCTGTCCATCTAGCATTGTATATGCTACAGGCCATGGGTGAAGGCCACGAATCTGATTATAAATTGCATCTCCAGGTCTAGACCAATCTATTTTTTCTTGTTCACGCTTAATATTATAAGCAAAAGTAACTTCGTCTTCATGTTGTTTTGTTGCTTTAATCTCATTGTTTAGTAACAAAGGAACTGTTTCTGATAATAGCTTAGCACCAGCAACACTTAACTTATCATGTAATGTACCCACATGATCAGTTTCTGCTATTGGAACCTCTACTTGAGTAATAATGTCTCCAGCATCAAGCTTCTTTTCCATATACATGATCGTAATCCCAGACTTCTTTTTCCCTTCCATAATAGCATAATGGATTGGTGCACCACCCCTAAGTTCAGGAAGTAGTGAAGCATGAACATTAATACAGCCAAACTTAGGAGTTTCTAGTATTTCTATCGGTAAAAGTTGACCGAAAGCTGCCGTCACAATTAAATCTGGTTGTAAACTGAGCACCTTATCATACTCATCTTTTAAACTAAGCCTTTCTGGTTGTAAAATGGGTATGCCATGCTTTTCAGCTTCCACCTTCACAGGGGGTGGGGTCAAAACTCTCTTTCTTCCTTTCGGACGATCTGGTTGTGTTACAACTGCTATTACGTCGTATCCATCATTAATTAATTGTTGCAATACGGGAACAGAAAAATCTGGAGTTCCCATAAATACTACTCTTGTCATGCTCATCCTGCCCTTCTATAGAATGAATAAGTCCGTAACCATTTCATGACCTATTACCATTCATTATACGTTCTTACTTTACTAGTCCATACGTTAACTTTAAATTTCTTCTGTATTTAATCACATGAGTATGTGTGGATTTAAATCAATAGCAACAGATAAGTTATTTCTAAGCATCTCTGCTTGGTATTTATCTATTATTTTCTTTAAAGCTAATCTTAGTTTGGGTTCATTTTTGTATTTTACCATGCATTGGTATCGATATCTATTATTTACTCGCGCCACCGGTGATGCTACAGGACCATATATGATTGTTCGGTCACTTAATTGTTGTCTTAAATATGCAGTAATTTTTTCAGTTATATCTACGACTTTTAATAATTGTGCATGTGAAACTGTAATTAATGCAAGATAATAGAATGGTGGGTATTGATGAAGCTTTCTAAGAACCATTTCCTTTTGATAAAAAATATCATAATTATGTTCACTTGCTAATTGAATACTATAATGCTCAGGTGTGTATGTTTGAATAACGACTTCACCTGGTAATTCATGTCGACCTGCTCGACCACTCACTTGGGTTAATAATTGGAAAGTCTTTTCAGATGAACGAAAATCTGGAATATGAAGTATTGTATCTGCTGTTAGTACACCAACCAATGTAACATTTGGGAAATCAAGCCCTTTAGCTATCATTTGTGTACCTAACAAAATATCTGCTTTCCCTTCACCAAAGTCATTTAATAAACGCTCGTGCGCACCCTTACGACTCGTTGTATCAACATCCATTCTAATTACTCGTGCATTCGGAATTACTTTAGTTAATTCTTCCTCGACTTTTTGTGTACCCGTTCCAAAAAAACGTATATGATCACTTTGACATTCGGGACATTCATTAACAGCTTGTTGTTCGTATCCACAATAATGACATTTCAGCTGATGTTCAGTTCTATGGTACGTGAGAGATATATCACAATGTGGACATTGGACGACAAAACCACAATCACGGCACATGACAAAAGAAGAATAGCCACGTTTGTTCAGCAGTAACACAGCTTGTTCTCCCTTTTCAATCCGATTCATTAATCTCTCAAATAATAGGGTAGAGAACATTGATCTATTCCCACTCCTAAGCTCTTCTCGCATGTCAACGATATCTACTGTTGGCAATGGTTGGTCGTTCATACGTTTAGACAGTGTTAATAGTTTATACACATCTTTTTTGGCTCTAGCGAATGATTCTAACGTCGGCGTTGCACTGCCAAGCACAACTGGACAATTATGATACTCACCTCGATAAATTGCAACATCTCGAGCATGATACCTAGGGTTTTCCTCTTGTTTATAACTCGTTTCATGTTCCTCATCAATAATGATAATTCCTACATTATCAAATGGTGCAAAGATCGCAGACCTTGCTCCAACTACAACGCTCACTTCATTCCTTTGTATTTTTCTCCATTCATCGTATTTTTCCCCTGTGCTTAAACCACTGTGCATAACAGCAACTTTTGATCCAAATCTTCCTTTAAACCTTTTTACCATTTGAGGGGTTAATGATATTTCAGGAACTAATACGATTGCTTCTTTCCCTTTTTTAAGAACTGCATCAATTGATTGCAAATATACTTCAGTTTTTCCACTACCCGTTACACCGTACATTAAAAAAACACTATGAATTTCTTTTTCAATATCACTTAATATTGGTGAAATGACTTCCTGTTGTTCATTTGTTAATGGTAATGGATGAGTTCTCTCAAATACGCGACCTTCAAACGGATTTCGATACACTTCTTTTTCACGCTCGATTAGGAAGCTTTTATCCAATAATGATTTAATAGCAGAAGTGTTCCCAAACATTTGAGCTAGCTCCTTTTTGGAGATCTCAGAAGAATGTTCACGAAAATAGCTGAGTATTTCCTTTTGCTTACCAGCTTGCTTTGGTAAACTCTCTACAATGTGATCAATTTCATCAATAGAGATTCCCAAGTTAATTACTTTGTTTTTTTTCATTTTGGCACGATCTTTGACTTGATAAATCACTTCTAAATTACCTTGCCGCACTTCATTTTGAATATCATACAACATATCTGATTGTTCAAGTTCTTTCCATAGCACTGTCTGTTTGCTGCTAAACAATTGTTGTAATTGGTTTGGTAAGTCCTTTAAGCTTGCTGACGAGCTCAACTTTATTTCTTTGTCATATTTTGCCCTCAACGCTGCTGGGAGCATTGCTTGATAAGCTGAAATAGTATAACAAAGTGCATAATTCGATAACCAAGACCCCAAATTAAGTAACTCATTATTCAACACTGGCGTAACGTCTAATATTGTTTGAATAGGCTTTAATTTATCAAAGTCTGAGTGGTTTTTTATTTCTACTACAAAACCTTGTACCTTTCTTGAGCCGAACGGAACAATCACTCTCATCCCTGCTTGAATAATCACAGTCCATTTAGCAGGGATTTCATAATCAAATGTTTTGTCAGTTTGATGTGCTGGAACATCAACAATTACGCTTGCTATTTTCATAGATGAACATCAACCATGTTTCTTATTTCTAATAATAAAGATTCAGCAACCTCTTTTTTAGTTAATAAAGGGAGCGCTATTTTCGTATGATCTTGTTTATAAATTGTGACGATATTCGTATCTACACCAAAACCAGCACCGTGATCATCAACCTTATTCGCTACGATCATATCTAGATTCTTTTTCTTCATCTTGGCTAGGGCATACTCTTCAACACGATCGGTTTCAGCTGCAAAGCCAATTAGTAATTGATGCTCTTTTCTTTCACCTAATGTTTTTAAGATATCTGTTGTACGTTCCATTTCAACAATGTAATCAACAGGTTGTTTTTTTATTTTCTGCTTCCGCTCATTCTTTGGACGATAATCTGCTACTGCTGCACATTTAACGACAATATCACTTTGATCATATAATTTCAGTATCTCATTCAACATATCTTGAGCAGATTCTACTTTTATGGTTTCAACATTTAACGGTGGATCAATGTTTGTAGGTCCAGATATTAAAACGACGTCTGCACCTAAACGAGCTGCTTCTTCAGCAATTGCATAACCCATTTTCCCAGAAGAGTAATTTGTGAAATAACGTACCGGGTCAATTCTTTCCCGTGTTGGTCCAGCAGTCACAATCATTTTTTTCCCTTTTAAAGGCTTTTTACTGTTAGAAAAATGTTCAGTTAATAGTTTAACGATATTTTCCGGTTCTTCTAACCTTCCTTTTCCAACGTATCCACACGCTAAATATCCTTCACTAGGCTCAATAAATTCATATCCAAAGCTTGCTAACTTGCTAATATTTTGTGTTACAGCTGGATGATCATACATATGGACATTCATAGCTGGAGCAACCCACACTGGCGCAGTGGTTGCTAATAACGTAGTAGTTAACATATCATCAGCTATCCCATTTGCAAGTTTGCCGATAACATTTGCCGTAGCGGGAGCAATTAAGACGATGTCAGCCCAATCAGCTACATCAATATGAGCAATCTTAGACGGGTTTTTTTCATCAAAAGTGTCAATATATACATCATTTCTAGTAAGTGCCTGAAATGTCAGTGGTGTTACAAATTCACAAGCAGATTCTGTCATTATAACTTTTACATTTGCCTCAGCTTGAGTCAGCTTACTGGCTAAAGCCGCTGCTTTATACACAGCAATGCCTCCACTCACACATAACAATATATTTTTATTTAACAACATAATTCTCGCCACCTTGGAATGAAATTACTATTTCTGTATTTAAAAAGGCTCTTTTCTTGTACTTTGTACTAATATTACCAAATTGGCATTCTAAAAAGTGGTTTTACGTGTAGGTCATCGTTGTATTGAAGAAAAGATGCCACGAATGCTATCTATATAAGTGTTAAGCTCTTAATACGAAAAACAATCAATGTTGAAAAAAGCCATTTAAAAAGGCTCTTTTCATATACTTTGTACTAATATTACCAAATTGGCATTCTAAAAGTGGTTTTATGAGTCATCGTTGTACTGAAGAAAAGATGCCACGATCGTTAGCCATATTCATGTTAAGCTCTTAAAGCGAAAAAAGCTAAGATAAAAAGAAAAAATGATGAAAAACTATTGTTGATAAAAAAACAACCTAAGAATATAGGTTGTCATTGATCTATTTGAAATTTCTTATTTATTCTTATATGTTAGAATACCTTCATTTATTTCTTCTAACGCCTTACCTACATATTTCTCTGATACCGTCTTTTCAAGCATTGCATTATTATTTTCTTGCATATCACGAGCCCTCTTTGACGCAACAGTTACAAGGGTATATTTTGAATGTAACTTCCCCATTAAAGAATCAATAGATGGATATAACATTTTTTTATTCAACCTCCAGCATTTTTCTATATCGGTTAGCAATTCTATCTCTGCGACAATGTTCTGCCGTAACGATTGCTTTTATGCGTTCACACGCTAGTTCAACCTCATCGTTTTCTACAACGTAGTCGTAAGCGTTCATCATTTCAATTTCTTGCCTAGCAGCGTTCATTCGATTATTAATTACCTCATTTGATTCAGTACCTCGAGTAGTAATTCTATTTTCTAATTCAGTTAAACTCGGAGGCATAAGGAAAATAAACAAGCCCTCAGGAAATGCTTTACGAACCTGCATAGCACCTTGAACTTCAATTTCTAAAAAGACATCCTTACCTTCTTGAAGAGTCTTTTCAACATAATCTACAGGAGTTCCATAGTAATTCCCTACAAACTCTGCCCATTCGAGCAGTTTAGATTGTGCTATTAACGATTCAAACTCTTCTCTTGATTTAAAAAAGTAATCCACCCCATCGACTTCCCCTTCACGCGGCTTACGGGTAGTCATTGAAATTGAATAATGTAACTTTATATCAGATTGTGAAAATAATGCCTTACGTACTGTACCTTTTCCAACACCAGAAGGTCCCGAAAGTACTATTAATAAACCTCTTTCTTTCATAACTTATTTTTGAACCTACCCTTCATCAGATAAATCATCCTTGTTTATTAAACGTTGTGCCACTGTCTCAGGCTGCACCGCAGAAAGAATAACATGTTCACTATCCATCACAAGGACAGCTCTCGTTCTTCTACCGTAAGTTGCATCAATAAGCTTTCCACGATCACGAGCTTCTTGAATAATCCTTTTTATAGGAGCAGATTCAGGGCTGACAATAGAAATGATACGATTTGCTGAAACGATGTTACCGAAACCTATATTAATTAATTTTATATACATAACGGTTCCTCCTATATGTTACTTAATTAGTTTAGCCGTCATAGCTCTGCTGTAACCACTGAAACTTATTCAATGTTTTGTACTTGCTCCTTTATTTTTTCCAGAAAGCTTTTCATTTCAACAACATGCTGAGCAATTAATACGTCATTTGCTTTTGAGCCAATTGTATTTATCTCACGATTTAATTCTTGCACGAAAAAATCTAGTTTCCTGCCAATTTCTTGCTTACGTTGCATCGTGTCGAAAAAATGGCTAATATGGCTATTAATTCGTGTTAATTCTTCATTAATATCCGCTTTATCGGCGAAAATAGCACCTTCAGTTAGTAGTCGCTGTTCATCGACTGTACCTGATAAAAATTCAGAAATACGTTTCGTTATTTTTTCTCGGTATAAATCATACACAATTTCTGATCTTTTTGAAACGACATTCACGCTATTTTGCATATTTTCTAATTGAGTTGATATATCAATTAGCAGTTGCTGTCCTTCGGAATAACGTGTTCTTTTCAACTGTACTACAGCATCCTCAATCGCTTCAAGTACTGTGTTCTCAATTTGTTCATTTCCACCGTCTTTTTCTTTAATCATGACGACATCATGTAATGAAAACAATTGCTTTATCGTTATTTGCTCTGGAAGCTTATATTTATCTATTGCAGTTTTAATCGTTTCGTAATATTGATCTAGTAAATGCCAGTCAACTTGAAGCGACCGCTCTACTAATTCATCACCTTCTATAGTAATAAATACTTCTACACGACCACGTTTTACATATGTAGAAATTAATTTTTTAATTTTTTTTTCTAATGCATATATGTATTTTGGCCCTTTAATGCTAACATCACTAAACCGATGATTTACTGATTTCATTTCAACAGTTACAGAATAATGCTCCAACTCAACTGTCGCTCTTCCAAAGCCAGTCATACTGTATACCATATAAACACACACCCATTTCAAGAGAACTTGTCTAAGCAAAGTTTAATGGTAGAGCTAGCCTCTATTCCACTATTTTACACATATAGATTCACGCATTAAGATAAAAAGGTAATAGAGTACACTCCATTACCAATTGTATTATATCATATAATTAAATTATTTTCTTGAAAAATGTGTAGTAGCAAGCAAAAAAGTTGGAATTGCAGATAATCCTAAAATTAGCAACCAATCGATTAACATGATTGAGGAAGTGTGAAAAATGACTTGTAGAGATGGTAAATAGATAACAACCATTAATAGTAAAATTGAAGATAGTACTGCAAACACTAGATAAATGTTTTCAAATGGCTTCCGTTCAAATATTGATCGTTCAGAACGACAATCAAATACATGAATTAATTGAGCCATGACTAACGTTGCAAAAGCAATTGATTGTGCATATTGTAATTCATTTGGATTACGGGAATATGTGATGATAAATGCTATTAAAGTAACTATCCCAATTAAAAAGCCTCTACTAATCACCTTCCATGCTAAACCTCTTGCAAAGACACCTTCAGTAGCACTTCTAGGTCTCCTTTTCATCACATTTTCTTCAGGCTGATCTAATCCGAGCGCCATAGCTGGTAAGCCGTCCGTTACTAAATTAACCCATAAAATTTGTATCGGAACTAACGGTAGCGGAAGGGCTAAAATCATAGCAAAAAGCATAACTAAAATTTCCCCTACATTGGAAGCAAGTAGATAACGTATAAACTTCCTAATGTTCTCATAAATATTTCTTCCTTCTTTTATCGCAGCTTTAATCGTTGCAAAGTTATCATCAACGAGAACTAAAGAGGAGGATTCTTTAGCTACATCTGTGCCGGTAATACCCATCGATATTCCAATATCGGCCGCTTTAATTGCTGGTGCATCATTTACTCCATCACCGGTCATAGCTACAATGTGACCTTGTTGTTGTAACGCTTTGACTATCTTCAGCTTATGCTCAGGAGATACACGAGCAAAAACATAGACATCATCAACAATTTCTTCTAATTCCTCAACGCTCATAGATGATAATGATGAGCCATCGAGGACTAAACCATGCTCAGGTAAAATATTTATCTGTTTTGCGATCGCTTGTGCAGTATTTACATGATCCCCTGTAATCATAATTGTTTTTATCCCTGCTTCATGACATTCCTTCACAGCCTGCTTCACTTCCGGACGAGGTGGATCAATCATTCCTTGTAACCCTATGAAAACTAAGTCTTTTTCCGCTTCAGTCTCCATACTTATTTTGTTATTTGAAGGGATTGGTTTGTAAGCTATCGCAATTGTTCTTAAAGCTTGATTGGCTAAACGCGCTATCGACTTTTCCACTTCATTACGATAATTGTTATTTAGTAGCTGTTTTTTATCATTCCACAAAATTGAATCACATTGTTTTAACAGGACGTCAGGAGCACCTTTTGTGATTACATATTGTTTTCCCTGTTTATCACTAGCAATAATAGACATCATTTTCCGAGAAGAATCAAATGGGAACTCTTTAATTATCTTAAACTCTTCTTGTAGTTGGTGCTTTGAAAGCTTCCCTTTCATCGCAGCTACAGCTAAAGCACCTTCAGTTGGATCACCATCAACAATAAATTGATTATCCTTCTCATTAATTTGAGCATGATTACATAATAATCCGAACGTAAGTAGTTGATAAAATGATTTGCTGGTTGTTGGGTCTACCTCTGTATTCCCATCAAAAAAACTGCCTTTAGGCTCATATCCAGTCCCTGTTACATTCCAGGTTTCCCCACCTGTCCACAAATGTGTAACTGTCATTTTATTTTGTGTTAACGTTCCAGTTTTGTCTGAGCAAATGACTGATGCACACCCTAAAGTTTCAATTGCAGGTAGTTTACGTACAATTGATTTCTGCTTTATCATCCGTTGAACCCCAAGAGATAATGCTACAGTTACGATTGCAGGTAGTCCTTCTGGAATAGCAGCTACAGCTAAGGATACTCCAGCCAAAAACATACTGTATAGATCGTGCCCTTGAAGCACACCAACAATTACAACAAGAAAAGTTAATATTAATGCAACACCAATTAAGATTTTTCCTAATTGTTCAAGGCGGCGTTGCAATGGTGTTTCAAGCGTTTGTTGCGACTGGAGTAAATTGGCAATATTCCCCATTTCTGTTTTCATTCCAGTACCAATTACAATGCCAGTTCCACTCCCCCTTGTTACCATCGTTCCCATAAATGCCATGTTGCTTTTGTCACCTAGTGCAGTTTTTGAACCTAAAATTGGATTTATATCCTTCATAACTGGTACAGATTCTCCAGTTAGAGCAGATTCCTCTATCTCAAGACTGTTTGATTGTAATAACCTCACATCGGCACCAATCCGATCTCCGCTAACAAATTGGATTATATCCCCTGACACAAGTTCCTTAGATGGAATTCGACACCATTGTTTATTTCTTAACACATGTACTTGTGGGGCTGCTAACTCCTTCAGTGCCTCCATTGACCTCTCTGCTCTTCTTTCTTGATAATAACCAAGAAAACCATTAATTAAGACAATAGCAATGATTGCAATGGCATCAATATACTCACCTAACAATCCAGAGATAAAAGTAGCAATCAAAAGTATTAAAACCATAAAATCTTTAAATTGTGCTAAAAACAATAAAAAAGCAGAAGGTCGCTCGGCTTCATCCAATTCATTCAAACCACTTTTTTGTTGCCGTTGATTTACTTCTTGCTCAGTTAAGCCTGTTTCAGAGTTGGAATTCATCACTTTTTCCACTTCTTCTAAGCGCATTTCATGCCAGTTCATCCAACCTTCACCCCTTATACTATACGGTTATTTCAATTATCTCTAAGGACAGCTTATTCGCACTTGTCCAAAAAAATGCTATACTTTTCATGTTAATGAGTATTCAAATGATGGACAGGGTTTGTTTTCATAGCTAAGAAATTAAAACAAAATTAGAAATAGAATTGGGTGAATGACAATGTCCTTTGATGGTCTGTTTACATATGCGATAACTAACGAATTACAACAATTATTATTAAATGGCCGTATTAGCCGTATTTATCAACCTTTTCAAAATGAATTAATACTACAAATTCGTTCGCAAGGAAAAAATCATAAGTTACTGATTTCTGCCCATCCCACATACGCGAGAATACATTTGACAGAAGAGCAATACAACAACCCACCTGAGCCACCGATGTTTTGTATGTTGCTAAGAAAGCATATAGAAGGTAGTATAATCCAAAGCATTCGGCAGGTTGGGCTTGATAGAATTATGATTATTGAATTAAAAGGGAAGAATGAAATAGGTGATGTTTCTCATAAACAATTAATTATTGAATTGATGGGAAGGCATAGTAACATTATTCTTGTTGATAAAGATGAGCAGGTGATTCTTGATTCCATTAAGCATATAACACCAGCCTTAAATCGTCACAGAACAATCTTACCTGGATTTGAGTATGTGGCACCACCGTCACAAGATAAGGAAAACCCTTTTTCAGTAACTGAAGATCGTATATTGAAAAAACTCGATTTTAACGCTGGTAAGCTTGATCAACAACTAGTTAATACGTTTGCTGGGGTTTCTCCCATGTTCGCTAAAGAAGTGATGTTACATGCTGGAATTGCAAACAGAAATTCATTACCTAAAGCGTTTATGACTCTCATATTAAAAGTGAAAAATATGGATATTTGCCCTCAAATAACAAGGGATGACTTGAAAGAAAGTTTTTATTTATTCCCCTTAGACCATATAAAGGGAGAGGCTAAAACATATTCATCACTCAGTACATTGCTCGATCGATACTACTATGGCAAGGCCGACCGAGAGAGGGTCAAGCAAAGAGCTGTAGACCTAGAGCGTTTTATTGAAAATGAAAAAAAGAAAAACGAAAAAAAGATAAAAAAATTAACTAACTCATTAAATAAAGCCAAAAATGCTGATCAATATAAACTACTCGGTGAGTTGTTGACAGCGAATATATTTATGGTTAACCAAGGTGATAGTGAAGTTGATGTAGTGAACTATTATGACGAAAACGGAACTACTATAACAATACCTTTAGATCCAAGAAAAACACCTGCAGATAATGCCCAAAGCTACTACACTAAGTATCAAAAAGCAAAAAAATCCATAGCCTTCATTCATGAACAAATTAGCCATGCTGAGGAAGAAGTGATATATTTCGATTCACTTAAGCAACAAATTCAATCTGCAACTGCTAGCGATATCGAAGAAATCCGTGAAGAGCTTGTTGAAGGAAGATATATTAGATCTAAAAAGCACAAGGGCCAAAAGAAAAATAAACTAGCCAAGCCCCAAATTGAACGTTATAAAGCAAGTGACGGGACAGAAATACTTGTGGGGAAAAACAATAAGCAGAATGATTATTTAACGAGTAAAGTCGCAAGAAAGGAAGAAGTATGGCTACACACAAAAGATATACCAGGTTCACATGTTGTTATACGACATGACCAACCTTCCGATCAAACAATTTTAGAAGCAGCTAATCTCGCAGCATATTTTAGTAAAGCAAAGCATTCAAGTTCTGTACCTGTTGATTACACAAAAATTCGAAACGTGAAAAAACCAAATGGATCAAAACCAGGCTATGTTATTTATGACAACCAGCAAACGGTCTTTGTCACACCAGATGAAGATCTATTAATAACAATGAGGGTTTGACACTCCCACCCCTAAAGGAGCAAGCTGATAGTCTTACGGCTCCAGTGGGATTCTCGAGTGATTAAACCGAAGTGCATTTCTGCTATCGGAGTATGACCTCGAGATTAGGGTATGCCATTACCCTTCCTAAGACAG